>JBDHSE010000397.1:0-2993 GCA_039807955.1 Ideonella sp.
GCGTTGTGCGTCAGCCACCACATGTCGCGGTACGACCAGCCGGCAAGCGCCGCATCGCCCGCGCGCTCGAACTGCGCCCGGTCGCCGCCGCGGCGGATCGCGGCGACGACGCGCTCGGGGACGATCTGCTGGCCGTTGAACCAGCCGTCCTGGCGCATCGCCTCGCCGAAGCGGGCGAGGTCGCGCAGCGTCGTGTTCAGGCCGCCGCCGCCGGACTCGGTGCCGACGCTGTCGACGGCATAGTGCGCGTCGTGTTCGGTGCCCAGGCGCGACCACAGTAGATCGGACGTGAGCGTCGCGAGCCGCTGTCCGGTCGCGCGCTTGACGACCCAGGCGAGGACCTCGGTGTTGACTGTCTTGTAGGCGAAGCTCTCGCCGTGCGCGCCGTCGGACGCGAGCGTCGCGAGGTAGTCGCACAGCGTGGCCGGTCCGTCGTAGTTCGCCGGGCGCGGCAGCAGGCCGCCGGCGCGGGCGTAGTGCCAGATGTCGGCCTGCGGGTCGGCGTAGGTCTCCGAGTAGCGCACGCCGACCGTCATGTCCATCACCTGGCGCAGCGTCGCGCCGCCGTAGGCGGTGCCGGCGAGTTCGGGCAGGTAGTGCGTCACGGCGGCCTGCGGGTCGAGCACGCGGCGGTCGGCGAGCATCGCCGCGAGCGTGCCGACGAACGACTTGGTGACCGACATCGCGGTGTGCGCCAGCTCGGGCTGCAGCGCGCCGAAGTAGCGCTCCTGCACCGTCACGCCGCGATGCAGCACGACGATGCCGTCGGTGTAGTTCGCGGCGAGCGACTGCCCCCACGTCATGCGCCGGCCATCGGGCGTCGTGAACTCGACCGCATCGAGGTCGTGCCGCTCGGCGCGCGGCAGCAGCGCGACCGGCGCGTCGCCGCGCGGGACGTTGGCTGTCGGGTACAGCTCGCGCATGTGGCAAAACGCCCAGCGCGTGCGCGGAAACGCCCAGGCGCTGCCGTCGGCGGCACCGACGGCGCGATCAGGCTTCGGCGGAAAGCCCTCCATCCAGCCGAGCGCGGCCGGGTCGGACGCGCTGGCGTCGGGGTAGGAATCGTGCTGCGGCAAAGCGGAGAAGGCGGACGTCATCGGGTGCGGAAGCTTGCTTCGTCTCTGCCGGCGCACGCGAACGGCGTCGAGGCCAGGCACGAACGCGCAAGGTTCGCACAAGGCCGCGCGCGCGGCGCGTCCGTTGTGGCGTGCCGCCCAGTGCCGGCGGTAGCCTTTCACACCTTGCGCGTCTTTCGCGGTTCTCGCGCGGCGCGCCAAGCGGCTAGCGCTTGCGCGCGCTGTGCAGCTTCTCGAGCCGCAGCGCAATGCGCTGGCCGAGGTCGACGATGCGCGCGCGCAGCGCGGCCGCTTTGGCTTCGTCGGTGCATGCGGCGAGCTTTTCGCGCAGCGTCGCAACCTGCTTGAACATCTCGACCTCCGCCGGGACGTAGCCGGCGTCTTTCAGGATCTTGTAGCCCAGGCGCAGTTCCTCGGGCGTCTCGAAGTAGCCGTCGCCGAAGTCGAGCGGCTTACCGTAGCTCTTCGCGCGTGCCAGTTCGCCGCTTTGCTGCGCCTCGCGCAGGCACTGCGCGATGTGCTCGTCGATCGTCGTCATGGCCGGACTCTCCACCGCACGGTGGGCCGATTGTCCCGCTTGCCGCCCTGATGCGCTGCAGGCGCCCCGCAACCTGACTACGATGCGCGTCTGTCCGCTGTCGTGGAGAAACGCGATGCCGCAGCACCTGACCCTCGAACCCGCGCCGCAGGCGGTCGAGCAATGAACGCCCCGCTCGATATCGGCCGCTTCGGCAGCGGCCACGCGGTTCGCCGCATCGAGGACCGCGCGCTCGTCACCGGACGCGGCCGCTTCACCGACGACCTCGCGCGCGACGCCCAAGCGCACCTCGTCTTCCTGCGCTCGCCGCATGCCCACGCCCGGCTGCGGTCGGTCGATGCGGCGGCGGCGCGCGCGCTGCCGGGCGTGCTCGCCGTCTACACCGGCGCCGATCTGGTCGCCGCCGGCGTCAAGCCGATCAGCGTGCCACTGCCGTTCCCGCGCCCCGACGGGTCGCCCGGCGCGACGCCCGAGCGCCACGCCCTCGCCGTCGATCGGGTGCGCCACGTCGGCGAGGCGGTGGCCGCCGTCGTCGCCGAAAGCCGTGCGGCGGCGCACGACGCGGCGGAGGCGATCGCGGTCGACTACGAGGAACTGCCGGCCGTCGTCGACGTGTTCGCCGCGCTCGCGCCCGGCGCGCCGGTGCTGTGCGACGCCGCGCCCGACAACATCACGGCCGAGATGCGCCACGGCGACGCGGCGGCGGTCGACGCCGCGTTCGCGCGCGCGGCGCACGTCGTCGCGCTCGACCTCGTCAACCAGCGGCTCGCGCCGAGTTCGATCGAGCCGCGCGTCGTGCTCGCCCAACTCGACGCCGGCCGTCTCACCGTCACGTTGTCGAGCCAGATGCCGACCGCGGTGCGCGACGGCATCGCCGCCGCGCTGCCCGATCTCGCGCCCGAGCAGGTGCGGGTGCGCGTCCACGACGTCGGCGGCGGCTTCGGCATGAAGACCGGGCTGTACCCGGAGGAAGTCGTCGTCGCCCACGCCGCGCGCAGCCTGCGCCGGCCGGTCAAGTGGTGCGCGCAGCGCATCGAGGAGTTCAGCGCGTCGGTCCACGGCCGCGACCAGACCGGCCGTGCCGAACTCGCGCTCGACGCCGGCGGCCGGGTGCTCGCGCTGCGCCTGCGCGCGCACGCCAACGTCGGCGCGCACGCGACCGTCACCGGCGTCGCGATCCCGCTGCTGGTCGGCCCCTGGGTCACGACGAGCATCTACGACATCCCCGCGATCTCGCTGCACCTGACGGCGGTGCTGACGAACTGCACGCCCGCCGGCGCCTACCGCGGCGCCGGCCGGCCCGAGGCGATCTACACCATCGAGCGGCTGATGGACGCCGCGGCGCGCGAGATCGGCATCGACCCGGCCGAGCTGCGCCG
>JBDHSE010000398.1:0-2983 GCA_039807955.1 Ideonella sp.
GCGCTGAACGCGATCTTTCGCTGCGCGCACTCGATCAAGGGCGGCGCGGCGACCTTCGGCTTCGACGACGTCGCCGAGCTGACGCACCAGATGGAGACGCTGCTCGACCGGCTGCGCCGCCATGAACTCGAACCCAGCGCCGCGATGGTCGACGCCCTGCTCGCCTCCGGCGACGCGCTGCGCGCGCAGCTCGCGCGCCACCAGGGCGCGGGCGGCGACGCGATCGACACCGCGCCGCTGCTCGCCGACATCCGCGCGCTGGCGTCGGGCGCGGCGGCGAACACGGCGGCAACGCCAGCCGCGCACGCCGATCGCCTGGCCGATCGGATCGCCGAGCCCGCCGCGCCGGCCGCCCCCGGATCGCCGCTCGCGCGCCAGATCGAGCTGACGGTCGGCCCGCTCGAGCGCCCGGCCGATGCCGACAACCTGGCCGAACTGTTTCGCGAGATCGCCGACCTCGGCACGATCGAGGCGCTCGACGGCGGCCTCGCCGCCGACGGCATGCGGCGCTTTCGGATCGTGACGACGAGCAGCGACAGCGAACTGCTCGACCTCTTCACCTTCCACATCGCGCGCGAGCAGCTCGCGATCGCGCCGCTCTCCAGCGGCTACGGCTTTCACGACGGCGCGCCGGGCGCGCCGCCAGCCGCCGCGCCCGACCCAGGCTACGGCTTCTTCGAGCCGCTCATTGCCGCCACGCACCCCGCCGCCGAGCCTGTGCGCAAACCCGCGGCGGCGGCCGCACCGACCTACGCTGCGGCGGCGCGCGCCGAGCGGGCATCCGGCGCCGGCCTCGAATCCGCGACGCTGCGCGTCGCCGTCGAGAAGATCGACCAGCTCATCAACCTCGTCGGCGAACTCGTCATCACGCAGGCGATGCTGGCCCAGAACGGCGCCGCGCTCGACGCGGCGCACCACCCGCAGTTCGCCGCCAGCCTCGCCAACCTCGAGCGCAACACCCGCGATCTGCAGGAATCGGTGATGTCGATCCGCATGATCCCGATGTCGGTCGTCTTCAGCCGCTTCCCACGCATGCTGCGCGACCTCGCCGCCAAGCTCGGCAAGAAGCTCGAGTTCGTCACCCACGGCGAGGCGACCGAACTCGACAAGGGCATGGTCGAGAAGCTGACCGATCCGCTCACGCACCTCGTTCGCAACGCCTGCGACCACGGCATCGAGCTGCCCGCCGAGCGCGCCGCCACCGGCAAGGCCGAGCACGGCACGCTGACGCTGACCGCCTCGCACCAGGGCGGCTCGATCGTCATCGAGGTGCGCGACGACGGCCGCGGCCTGTCGCGCGCGAAGCTCCTGCAGAAGGCGCGCGACAAGGGAATCGACGCCCCCGACTCGATGACCGACAGCGAGGTCTGGAACCTGATCTTCGCCCCCGGCTTCTCGACCGCGGACGTCGTCACCGACGTCTCGGGCCGCGGCGTCGGCATGGATGTCGTGAAGCGCAACATCACCTCGCTCGGCGGCAGCGTCGAGATCGATTCGGCCGAGGGTTTCGGCATGCGCGTCTCGGTGCGCCTGCCGCTGACGATGGCGATCATGGACGGCATGTCGATCGGCGTCGCGGGCGAGGTCTACATCGTCCCGCTGTCGTCCGTCATCGAATCGTTCCAGGTCGAGCCGGCGATGATCCGCACGATCGGCGGCAGCGCCCGCGTCGTCGAGGTGCGCGACGAGATCATGCCGGTGCTCGACCTCGAACACGTCTTCGCCGTCCCGCGCGACGCCGCCGCGCCGGCCGCGCCGATCATGGTCGTCGTCGAGGCCGACGGCGCTCGCGTCGGGCTGATCGTCGACGAACTCGTCGGCCAGCAGCAGGTCGTCGTCAAGAACCTCGAAGCCAACTACCGCCGCGTCGACGGCATCTCCGGCGCGACGATCCTCGGCGACGGCCGCGTCGCGCTGATCCTCGACATCGCAAGCATGGTGCGCCGCTCGCGCCACTGACGCCGGCCAGGCCAGTCCGTTCAACTCCAACCGCAGCCCCCGCCATGAACCTCCTGTCGTTGTTCCGCCAGTTCAGCATCCGCACGCGCCTGCTCGGCTCGATCCTGGCGATGGTGCTGATGCTGGCCGCGCTGGGCGCGGTCGCCGTCACCGGCACGCGCCGCGTCCAGCAGCTCGGCGAGCAGTTCATGGCGGTCATGACGACCCAGGCCCAGCTCGACGCCCAGGTCGTCCTGCAGCAATCGATGACGCAGACGCTGTGGGTGCTCGGCGTGATGCTTGGCGTCACGCTGGGCGTGATGGTGCCGCTCACGCTGCTCAACATCCGCAGCATCTGCAAGCCGCTGGACGACGCGCGCAAGCTGATCGAGCGCATCGCGCAGGGCGACCTGTCGCAGGCGCTGCACGCCGACGGCAAGGACGAGCCGGCGGCGCTCGTTCGCGCGCTCGGTCGCATGCAGGCGTCGCTGTCGGAACTCGTGACCCAGGTCCGCGCGTCGACCGACAGCATCTCGACGGCGAGCGCCGAGATCGCGAGCGGCAACCAGGACCTCTCCCAGCGCACCGAACAGGCGGCGTCGAGCCTGCAGCAGACGGCGAGCTCGATGGAGCAGCTCACCGGCACCGTCAAGCAGTCGGCCGACTCGGCGCACCAGGCGAATCAGCTTGCGTCGTCCGCCGCCGAGGTCGCGGCGCGCGGCGGCAGCGTCGTCGCCCAGGTCGTCGACACGATGGGCGAGATCAATGCCAGCTCGAAGCGGATCGCCGACATCATCGGCGTCATCGACGGCATCGCATTCCAGACCAACATCCTCGCGTTGAACGCCGCCGTCGAGGCGGCGCGCGCCGGCGAGCAGGGCCGCGGCTTCGCCGTCGTCGCGAGCGAAGTGCGCAGCCTCGCGCAGCGCTCGGCCGAGGCGGCCAAGGAGATCAAGGGCCTGATCGGCGCGTCGGTCGACAAGGTCGATTCCGGCTCGCGCCTCGTCGCCGACGCCGGCGAGACGATGAAGGAGATCGTCGGCTC
>JBDHSE010000399.1:0-2980 GCA_039807955.1 Ideonella sp.
GAGGCGGGATGCGAGGTCACGCTCGAAGCCAACCCGGGGACGTTCGAGCGCGAGCGCTTTCGCGGCTACCGCGCGGCAGGCGTGACGCGGCTGTCGATCGGCGTGCAAAGCTTCGACGACGCCAGCCTGCGCGCGCTCGGCAGGGTGCACGACGGCGCGCAGGCGCGAGCGGCGATCGACGAGGCGCGAGCCGCGTTCGACACCTTCAACCTCGACCTGATGTACGCGCTGCCGGGCCAGACGCTCGAAGCGCTCGAGTCCGACCTGCGCACCGCGCTCGCCTTCGAGCCGCCGCACCTGTCGATCTATCACCTGACGATCGAGCCCAACACCTTCTTCGCGAGCCACCCGCCGCCGCTGCCCGACGACGATGCGGCGGCCGATATGCTCGACCGCATCGCCCAGCTCACCGCGCAGCATGGGCTCGAGCGCTATGAAGTCTCGGCCTTCGCGCGGCCGGGGCATCGCTGCGTGCACAACCTCAACTACTGGCAGTTCGGCGACTACCTCGGCATCGGCGCCGGTGCGCACAGCAAGATCTCGTTCGCGCACCGCGTGCATCGCCAGGTGCGGTTTCGCGATCCGGCGCGCTACATGGCTCGCGCGCTTGCCGGCGACGCGATCGCGCAGGACCACGAGGTCGGCCGCGAAGACCTGGCGTTCGAGTACATGCTCAACGCACTGCGCCTGACCGACGGTTTCACGCTCGCAAGCTTTTGCGAGCGCACCGGGCTCACGCTTTCGGCGATCCGCGCCGGGCTCGACGAGGCCGAGGCGCGCGGGCTGGTCGAGCGCGATGCCGCGCGCGTGCGGCCGAGCGCGCGCGGGATCGACTTCCTGAGCGACCTCCAACCGATCTTCCTGCCGCCGGCCAAGCGCTGACTGCCGATTCAGGCGCTGCCGAACGCCTCGACGCGCGACCCCTTCAATCGCTCGATCAGCCGCGCGGCGATCGCGTGCAGCGGCAGCACCTCGTGCACGCCGCCGGCGGCGATCGCCTCGCGCGGCATGCCGAAGACGACGCAGCTCGCCTCGTCCTGTGCGACGGTCCAGGCGCCGGCGTCGCGCATCGCCCTCATCGTCGTCGCGCCATCGGCGCCCATGCCGGTGAGCATGATGCCGATCGCGCTCGCGCCGACGACGCGCGCCGCCGAATCGAACAGCACCTCGACCGATGGCCTGTGCCGGTTCACCGGCTCGCCGTCGAAGACGCGCGCGCGCAGGCCGGCCGCCGAGCGCTCGACGGCGAGCTGTTTGCCGCCCGGCGCGATCAACGCGTGGCCGCGGCGCAGCGGCTCGCCGTGCGAGGCCTCGCTGACACGGATGCGGCACTGGCGGTCGAGCCGCTCGGCGTAGCTGCGCGTGAAGCCGGGCGGCATGTGCTGCGTGACGAGGATCGGTGGTGTGTCGGCCGGCAGTTGCATCAGGATCGCGCGCGTCGCCTCGGTGCCGCCGGTCGAGGCGCCGATGAAGACGACGCTGTCGGCCGGCGCCGCGTCGTTCAACGGCGCGGGTGGCACATCGACATCGGTGTGCGGCCTGGTGCCGCGGTGGATCGACGCGCGTGCGGCGACGCGCAGCTTCGCCGTCAACTCGTCGGCCAGCGCACGCAGCCCGCCCGCGACGCCGGCTCTCGGCTTGGCGACGAAGTCGATCGCGCCGAGCTCGAGCGCGCGCAGCGTCGCCTGCGCGCCGCGCTCGGTGAGCGTCGAGACCATCACGACCGGCGTCGGGCGCAGCCGCATCAGGCGCGAGAGGAACTCGAGCCCGTCCATGCGCGGCATCTCGACGTCGAGCGTGATGACGTCGGGGCTCAGCTCGCGGATCAGCTCTCGCGCGGCGAGCGCGTCGCTTGCGGTGCCGACGCAGCGCATGTCGGACTCGCGATCGATGATCTCGGCGAGCAGCCCGCGAACGAGGGCCGAATCGTCGACCACGACGACGCGGATCGGCGCCATCAGAACAGGTCCACCGTGCCGCCCGGTGCGGCCGGCCGGCGCCGGGCGGTCGCGCGTTCGCTGGCGAAGAGCGCATCCTGCGGCGCGCCGGCGAGGCGCTTGACCATCGCCTGGCCGCTGGCCGCAACGAAGCAGACCTTGCGCGCGGCGCTGCCGAGCACGTCGCGCGCGACGACCGGAATGCGCTCGGTCTTCAGGTAGTCGAGCACGAAGTCGGTGTTCGCTGCGCCGATGTTCATCGAGTGCATGCCGCTGATCAGCTGCGCGCCGCCGAAGACCTTGGCCTCGAGCGTCGCGCGTGTCGCGCCGCGCTTCATCAACGCGTTGATCAGCAGCTCCATCGCGTACGAGCCGTAGCGGCCGCTCGCGGCAAGCGCCGCCGCGCCGCCGCCTGCGGGCAGCATGAAGTGGTTCATGCCGCCGACCTGCGCCCGGCGGTCCCACAGGCAGGCGGCGACGCACGAGCCGAGCGTCGTCGTCAGGAGCAAGCCGTCGTCGTGGGCGAAGTATTCGCCCGGCATCAGCTTCACGGCGTCGCGCTCGAAGCGGGCGTCGAAGTAGAAGAACGACGCGACGCCCGGCTCGCGCGTGCGCGCGGCGAGCGCTTGCAGGCGCGAGGCGGGCCGTGCGGCGCCTTCCTGCATCGCGGGCGAACGGTGTGTCCCGGCGTCGACGGCGTCGAACACCGGTCAGACCCGTTCGTAGATCGTCTTGCCCCGCAGGCGAAAGAGGTCGGTCGCGTTGACGAAATTCTCGGCGTGGCCGGCGAAGAGCAGGCCGCCCGGCTTCATCGTGCGGTGCATGCGTTCGAGCACGCGGCGCTGCGTCGCGGCGTCGAAGTAGATCATCACGTTGCGGCAGAACACGATGTCGAACGCTTCGCCGAGCGACCAGTCCTCGGCCATCAGGTTGTGCTGGCGAAACTCGATCATCTTCGCGAGCACCGGCTTGACGCGCACGAGGCCGGCGTTGAGCCCCTTGCCGCGCAGGAAGTGGGCGTGCATGCGCTCGCGCGACAGGCC
>JBDHSE010000400.1:0-2976 GCA_039807955.1 Ideonella sp.
CGCGGCGCGCGCGAGCTGTCCATCCTCGGCGAGCAGATCGTCGGCAAGCGGCTGCAAAGCGTCGAGGGCGTCGCGCGGGTCGACATCAGCGGCCTCGCGACGCGCGAGGTGCGGGTCGACCTCGACCCGGCGCGGCTGCGCGCCTACGCGATCACCCCGGGCGAGATCTCGACCGCGCTCGCCGCGGCCAACGCCGACCAGCCGGTCGGCCTGCTGACGAACCCGAAGCAGGACACGATCCTGCGCGTCGAGGGCCGGGTGCGCGACCCGAAGCAGTTCGCGAGTGTCGTCGTCGCGCACCGCGGCGAGCTGGCGCTCACGCTCGCCGACCTCGGGCAGGTCATCGAGCGCGAGCGCGAACCCGATTCCGTCGCCCGCATCAACGGCCAGCGCGCGATCAACTTCAACGTCTTCAAGCAGCAGGACGCCAACGTCGTCGCAACCGGCGACGCGGTGAAGGCGAAGATGGACGAGATCCGCAAGAGCCTGCCGCCCGACGTCGAACTGCGGCTGATCTACGCGTCGAGCGACTTCGTCAAGAGCTCGCTCGTCGGCCTGCAGCACACGCTCGTCGAGGGCGCGCTGCTGACGGTCGCGATCGTGTTCCTGTTCCTGCACTCGTGGCGCTCGACGATCATCACCGGCCTCACGCTGCCAATTTCGGTGATCTCGAGCTTCATCGCCGTCTACGCCTTCGGCTTCACGCTGAACTTCATGACGATGATGGCGCTGTCGCTGTGCATCGGCCTCTTGATCGACGACGCGATCGTCGTGCGCGAGAACATCGTGCGCCACGTCCACATGGGCAAGGACCACCGGCGTGCCGCGCTCGAAGGCACCGACGAGATCGGCCTCGCCGTGATGGCGACGACGTTCGCGATCTGCGCCGTGTTCGTCCCGGTCGCGTTCATGAAGGGCATCGTCGGGCGCTTCTTCTTCCCGTTCGGCATCACCGTCACCGTCGCGGTGCTCGTGAGCCTCTTCGTCAGCTTCACGCTCGACCCGATGCTGTCGAGCGTCTGGAAGGACCCGCCGTCGGCGCAGCTGAAGAAGCTGTGGGGCGTCGGCCACCTGATCCGCGCCACCGACCGCTGGCTCGAGCACATGCACGCGATCTACGAGGCCCTGCTGCACTGGGCGTTCAGCGCGAAGCGGTTCCGCCTGTGGCTGCCGGCCTACGGCCATCCGTTCGGCGCCGATGCGAAGCGCGACAAGACGGCGCCGCGCGTCCTGCGGCGGGCGACGCTTACGCCGCGCGGCGTGATCCTGTGGATCGGCGTCGCGAGCTTCGTCGCCGCGCTCGGCCTTGCGCCGCTCGTCGGCACCGAATTCATCCCGCAGACCGACCAGAGCTTCACCCAGCTCGGCATCCGCATGCCGGTCGGCGCGAGCCTCGAACGCAGCGACGCCAAGGTGCGCCAGGTCGAGGAGATCGTCGCCGCCTTCCCGGAGGTGAAGAACATCGCGACGAGTGTCGGCGGCGAGGGCTCGGGCCTGTCGGTCGGGCGCAACCAGGCGACGCTCAACATCGGCCTCGTCGACCGCGGCGAGCGCAAACGCTCGCAAAAGGAGATCGAGGACGCGATCCGCGAGCAGATTGCCAAGATCCCGGGCATCGACGTCTCGGTCGGCTTTGACCGCCCGATCTTCGTCACGATCCTCGGCAACGACCCCGAGCAGCTCGCCAAGCTGTCGCAGGATTTCGCCGCCAAGATCGCGAAGATTCCCGGCACGACCGACATCGAACTTTCGTACAAGCCGGGGCTGCCGACCTACGCGGTGCGCGTCAAGCCCGGCGCGGCGCGCGAACTCGGCCTCACCGCGCAGCAGCTCGCGGCCAACCTGCGCGCCTACGTCACCGGCGACGTCGCGACCTACTGGACGACGCCCGACGGCGAGCAGGTCGAGGTGCTGCTGCGGCTGCCCGAGGGGCGGCGCGAGCGCGTCGAGCAGATGCGCAACCTGCCGGTCGCGTTCGCGAAGGACGGCACGCCGATCACGCTCGACTCGGTAGCGACGATCGAGCGCGTCGAGAACCCGGCCGTGATCCGGCGCCAGAGCCTGCAGCGGCGCGAGGCGATCTTCGCCGGCGTGAAGGACCGGCCGGCAGGCGACGTCGGCGCCGACGTGCAAGAGCTCGTCAAGGAAACGACATTGCCGCCGGGCTTTTCGTTCGACGTCGGCGGCGCGACGCGCGACCAGCAGGAGGCGTTCGCGGCGATGGTCGGTGCGATGTTGCTCGCCGTGATCTTCATCTACATCGTGCTCGCGAGCCAGTTCGCGAGCTTCGTGCAGCCGATCGCGATCATGGCGTCGCTGCCGCTCGCGCTGATCGGCGTCATGCTCGCGCTGCTCTTCTGGCGCAGCACGCTCAACATCTTCTCGATGATCGGCCTTGTCATGCTGATGGGGCTCGTGACGAAGAACGCGATCCTGCTCGTCGACTTCGCCAATCACGGCCTGAAGGCGGGCCTTTCGGTGCCGGAAGCGCTGCTGCGCGCCGGCCAGATCCGGATGCGGCCGATTCTGATGACGACCGCAGCGATGGTCTTCGGCATGATGCCGCTCGCCCTCGCACTCAACGACGGCGGCGAGATCCAGGCGCCGATGGGCCGCGCGATCATCGGCGGCGTGATCACCTCGACCCTGCTCACGCTCGTCGTCGTGCCGGTGCTGTGGAGCTACCTCGTGCGCGAGCCGAAGGCCGCGCCGGTCGGCAGCGAATCAGCGCACCGCGAGCCGCCGGGCGATGCGTTGCCGGCGAAGTAGGAACTTGCTCGACCGGGCTCTTGCGCCATCGCGACGAGATCGCTCGAGACGGGACCTGGGCTCACCGCGAAGCTGTATCGCAACACTTGTACTGCGCGCGTGGCGCCGTGGCGGCCAAGCCGGCGCGGGACAGGCCGCGACGCTTCGGCGAGGCGGTCGGCTGCGCCGACTGCCCTGCGGTGCTCGCAGCCAGGGCCCCGGCGCACA
>JBDHSE010000401.1:0-2970 GCA_039807955.1 Ideonella sp.
CGCGCGAGGTTCAGGCCGAAGTAGTCGGCCTCGGTCTCCATCGTGCGCGTGATCGTGTTCAGGATCGGCGTCGCGATGAAGAACGCGACCGCCAGCAGCGCGCCGAGCAGCGGCAGGCTGCCAACGTCCCGCACCGACTCGACCTCCCAGCGCGCGCCGAAGCGCCGCAACAGCCGCGCCGTGGCCCAGGCGACGAAGGCGAACGCGGCGACGATCAAGAGGCCGATCTGCAGCAGCGTCTTGGCGACGTGGTTCATCGTGTAGTGGCCGATCTCATGACCCATCACGGCCCGGATCTCGGGCACGCTCGCGCGCTCGAGCAGGTTGTCGTTCAAGCGGATCGCCGCGGTGCCGAACAGGCCGCTGACGTTGGCGCTGACGCGCGTGCTTTGGCGCGAGGCGTCGAACGCGTAGACGTTGTCCGCCGGCACGCCGTTGGCCTGCGCCATCGCGACGATGCCGCGTTTCAGCGGTGTGTCGGCGAGCGGCTTGTAGGTGTTGAAGAGCGGCTCGATGAAGACCGGAGCGAGCGCGGCGCCGATCGTGATCACGCCGATCGCGACGATTGCCGCGCCGATCCACCAGCGCCGCGGCGCGCGCCGTATCACGGCGTAGATCGCGACGATCGCCGGCGTGCCGATGACGAGCGTGACGGCGAGCGCCGTCGCCTGCTCGCCGAACCACGCGCCGAAGGTCTGCGTTGCGAGGCCGAACTGGTGCTCCCGGACGAAGCCCTGGTAGATCGCGAGCGGCAGGCCGAGCAGCCAGAACGCGGCGAGGTAGAACGCGGAGTAGCTCGCGACCTGCGCGACGCGCCGCTTGCGCCGCGCACACCAACGCCGCGCCGCCTGCGCCGGCGCGGTGGCAAGCAGCAGCCAGGCGATCAGCAGCCCGAGCAGCAGGTTCCAGAGCTGAAGCCAGTAGCCGCCCTCGAAGTAGGCGTCCGAGCGGGCACGCGTCTCGGGCGACAGGCGGTCGAGGTAGGCCTGTGTCGCCGCCTCGGGGTCGCGTGGCAACGCGGCGCGCCAGGCGTCGTCCGCGGGTGCGATGCCGTTGGCCGCGGCGGACGCGGCTGTGGCCGGTGCGGCCGCCGACGGCTGCGCGATAGCAGGCAGCGCCAGCACGGCTGCGGCCAGCCACAGCGCGGCGAAGAGACGTCGAAGCCGGATGCTCATCGCTTGCATTCCCGAGGGTGTGAGGCGTCGTAGAACTTGGCGCACAGCGCCGTGCCGCAGACCAAGTCCGGAACTCATTTGCGCCTGGCCCGCGGGTGCGCCGCGTCGTAGACCTTCGCGAGGTGCTGGAAGTCGAGCTTCGTATACACCTGCGTCGTGCTGATGTTGGCGTGGCCCAGCAGTTCCTGCACCGCGCGCAGGTCGCCGCTCGACTGCAGCAGGTGCGACGCGAACGAGTGGCGCAGCATGTGCGGATGGACGTGGCTCGCGATGCCGGCTTCGATCGCGCGCGTCTTCAAGCGCGAGCGGATCTGGCTCGCGGTGAGGCGCGTGCCGTTGCGGCCGACGATCAGCGCCGGTTGCTCCGATCCGGCAAGAAGCTCGCGCAGCGGCAGCCACGCGGCGATCGCCGCGCGCGCGCTGCTTCCGATCGGTACGCTGCGCCGCTTGCTGCCCTTGCCGAGCACGTGCGCCTCGGCGCCAGGGACGTCGACCCAGCCTTGCGCTTGTGCGCTCGCGCGCACGTCGAGACCGACGAGTTCGGCGATCCGCAGCCCGCTGCCATAGAGCAGTTCGACGATGCAGGCGTCGCGCGCTTCGAGCGCCGCGTCGCCCGCGCCGCGATGCTCGGCGAGCGCGACCGACTGATCGACCGCGAGCGCCTTCGGCAGCGGCTTGGCCGCCTTCGGCGCGCGAACGCCCTCGACCGGGTTGGCGCCGACCGCCGCATCGCGGCCGAGCCAGCGATAAAAGCCGCGCCACGCGCTCAGGTGCAGCGCGACGCTGCGCGGCGAAAGCCCGCCGCCGTGCAACTGCGCCGCCCAGCGCCGCACGTGCTGCGGCTCGACGGCGTCGAGCGCGATGCCGGCCGCTTGCGCCTGGCGCGCGAGCCTGCGCAGCGCATCGTCGTAGATCGCGAGCGTTCGTGCCGCGAGCCGGCGCTCGACGCGCAGGTGCGTCAGGTAGCGATCGATCGCTTCGGGTGCCGCTTGCGCGATGGGCGCGTCTTGCGTCACGCCGGGACTTTCGTGGCGGCTGCGCCTAGTGCAGTGTTCTACGCTGTGCGGAACTTAAGAAAACCGATGGATTTGTCGTCCTGGCTAGGCGCGAACCACAGCGATACCCAGTGGTATCGCGAGGATTCGCAACGACGCCAGGGCGGCAGAGACGCGGTTTTATGTGCTGCATAGCGTGGAACACTACACTAGAAGGTGCCCGCGCCGTTCGGGCCGAGCAGCCGCGCGAGGCCGGCGCTCGCGATCTCGCCGACGCGGACGAGGAAGTCGGTCCCCATGTCGACGCTGTAGCGCGTCGGGTCGGGCGAGCCGAGGACGAGCATGCCGAACGCCGGCGCGCCGGCCGCGGCGCGCAGCGGAATCAGCGCGAGCGACATGACCTGCGACGGTTCGGCGAACCACTGCGCCGCCTCGAAGCCGGCGTTGACGCCGCAGTACGGGGCACCGAGGCTCGTCGCGAACGTCTTGGCGTCGGCGCCGACCGCCTGCGCGAACGGCAGCGATGCATACGGCTCGTCGGCGCCCCAGACGCGGATGCCGACCTGCGGGATCTGGAACTCGCGCTCGAGGCCCGCGACGACCGCGCCGGGCACGTCGGCCGGGCTTGCGATCCGCATGATCTCGAGCGTCCAGCGGTGCAGCCGGTCGGCGAGGCCGAGGTTGTCCTGCGCGTTGCGGATCATCTCGATGATCTTGCCCTCGAGGCCCTTGATCTTGTCGCGCAGCATTTCCATCTGCCGCTCCTGCAGCGAGACGGCGCGCTGGCCGTGCGGGCTCGT
>JBDHSE010000019.1:0-18866 GCA_039807955.1 Ideonella sp.
CCCTACGGCGTGGCGGGCGCGCCGCCGACCGCCGACGCGGTGCCGGCGTTCGGCGCGCGCTGGGACGGCGTGCAGCGCGCGCCGCTGCCGGCCGAACTGCTGCTCGTCAACCCGGCGGCGATCGTCATCGAGGAGTTCGCACCATGAGCCTCGCGATGCCCGAGCGCCTGTACCGGCTGCTGCCGGCGATCCACCGCCAGCGCGACGCCGAACGCGGCGAGCCGCTGCGCGCGCTGCTCGGCGTGATCGAGGCCGAGCTCGAGCGCGTCGAGGGCGACATCACGGCCCTGTACGACAACTGGTTCATCGAGACCTGCGACGAATGGGTCGTGCCCTACATCGGCGACCTGCTCGGCGTGCGGCCGATCCGGCCGGTGCCGTCGGCCGGCGTCAGCGCGCGCGCCTATGTCGCGCACACGATCGCGTACCGCCGCCGCAAGGGCACGGCGGTCGTCCTCGAACAACTGGCGCGCGACGCCACCGGCTGGCCGGCGCACGCGGTCGAGTTCTTCCAGCGCCTGGCGACGACGCAGCACATGAACCACGTGCGCCGCGCGCCGGCGTTCAGTACCGGCGTTCGCGACGCCGCCGCGGCCGAACTGGCCGACGGCGCGTTCGACCCGTTCGCGCACAGCGCCGAAGTGCGCCGCATCGCGACCCGCGGCGGGCGCTTCAACCTGCCCAACGTCGGCCTTTACCTGTGGCGGCTGCGCAGCTACACGATCGGCGCCGGCCAGCCGGGCGACGCGGCGGCGGACTTCGCGAGCGCGCGCGACGCGGGCAGCCACTGGACGCTGCACCCGGCCGGCATCGACGCGCCGCTCTTCAACCGTGCGCGCACCGAGGCGGCGCTCACCCACCTCGCCGAGGAGCACGAGGTGCCCGGTCCGCTGCGCCGGCTCGCGCTGAATGCCGAACTCGAACGGCTGCGCGCCGGGATCGACGATCCGGCGCCGCGCTTCATGACGGCCGACGACCCGGTGCTGCGGCTCTTCGTCCGGCTCGACGGCGAAGCGCAGCCGGTCGAGGTGCCGCGCGAGGACATCTTCCTGTGCACGCTGCCCGACGAGATCGCATTCGCGTCGCCTCCGGCGCGCGCGGTGGCGCTCGACCCCGAGCGCGGCCGGATCGCGTTCCCTTCCGGGTTGCCGGTGCGCGAGGTCCGGGTCCAGGCGAGCCACGGCTTCTCGGGCGACCTCGGCGGCGGGCCGTACGACCGCAGCGCCGCATTGCGCGCGGCCGACGCCGCCGCGGGCAGCAGCCTCGACGCCGCCGGCCAGGGCGGCTTCGACGACCCGTCGGTGTGGCAGGCCGGCGTCTCGCACCTGCACGCCGACACCGGCAGCGGTGTGCTGTTCGGCTCGCTGCGCGACGCGGTGCAGGCCTGGCACGCCCAGCCGCCGGGCCGCACCGGCGTCATCGTGCTGATGGACAGCCTGAGCGAAGCCGACGCCGCGCCGCTCGTCATCGACATCGCCGAACGCTCGCGCCTGCTGATCGTCGCCGGCGGCTGGCCGCTCGAGGCTGTCGACGGCGCGCCGCCGGGCAGCTTCGCGCGCGTCGCCGGCCATGTCGAGCCGCGCGGCGTTCGCGCCCACCGCATCGGCGACCTCGTGATCCGCGGCACGGCGCCGGCCGAATCGGCCAACCCCGGCGCCTGCGTCTTGCAGGGGCTGATGCTCGAGGGGCGGCTCGTCGTCGCCGCCGGCCAGTTGGGATCGCTTGCCGTGTCGCATGCGACGCTGCTGCCGGGCTTCGGCGGGCTGGCCGTCGAAGCCGGCGGCAACGAGCGGCTGCAGCTCGCGATCGACCACGCGATCTGCGCGGCGGTGAGCGTCGATGCGCCGCTGGATGTGCTGCGCATCGAAGACAGCATCGTCGGCGACGAAGGCGGCTCGCCGCAGATCAGCGTCGGCGCGCCGCAGGCGGCGGCATCGCTTGCGCGCTGCAGCTTCTTCGGCGCCGTCGTCGTGCAAAGCGTCGAGGCGAGCGACTGCCTGTTCGACGCCGGCCTCGTGGCCGCGCGGCGCCAGCAGGGCTGCGTGCGGTTCAGCTACGTCGCGCCGGGATCGAGCGCGCCGCGGCGCTATCGCTGCCAGCCCGACCTCGAGCTGGCGGCGAGGCTCGCCGCGCTGCGCGAGCAGCAGCCGGCGCCGACCGCCGCCGACGAGGACGCGCTGCGCGCCGAGGCCGAGGCGACGCTGCGCCCGCTCTTCGTCTCGCGCCGCCTCGGCGACCCCGGCTTCGGCCAGCTCGAGCTGCGTTGCCCGAAGCAGATTTCGAGCGGTGCCGAAAGCGGCGCCGAGATGGGCGCGTTCGAGTTCCTGAAGCAGCCCCAGCGCGAGGCCAACCTGCGCGACGTGCTCGACGAGTACCTGCGCTTCGGCCTCGAAGCCGGGCTGTTCCACGTCACCTGACGCCGCGGCGTCGACGAGGATTGCCATGAAAGCCGACCTCTCCCGCAACAGCTTCGACCCCGCCCGTCACGCCAGCAGCGTGCGGCTGCAGCAGGGCCGCATCGTCACCGACGCCGACTGGAACGAGCAGGCCGACGTGACGCGCCACCGCGCCGAACGCCTCGCGCGCGACGCGATCGGCGCCTGCGGCGCCCCGGTCGATGGCGCCGGCTACGCGCTGGTGGCCGAGACGAACCCGTTCGCGATCGTCGCCGTCGGTGCCGCCGGTGCCTGGGTCGCGGCCGAGGACGGCGCGCTGCTCGCGAGCGCCGACGACGGCGCGACATGGACGCTCGCCGACCTCGCGACCGCGGCGCATCTGCGCGGCCTCGCCGTCGCCGGCAATGTTGGCTGGGCGGTCGGCGACGACGGAACGATCCGGCGCACGACGGACGGCGGCGCGACCTGGGCCGACCGCGGCGCCGGCAGCGCGTGGGCGCTGCACGCGGTCGCCGCGACCGACGCCGACCACGCCTGGGCCGCGGGCGACGGCGGCTCCGTGCTGACGACGGCCGACGGCGGCGTGACGTGGACGACGGCCGCGACCGAGGCGTCGCGGCTGTACGCGATCGACGTTGCCGACGGCATCAACGGGCTGGCCGTCGGGCAGGGCGGCGCGATCGCCGCGACGCACGACGGCGGCGCGACCTGGGAAGCCGTCGCAAGCGGCACGACGGCGCACCTGCGCGCGCTGGCGCGCAGCGGCGCGACCGCCGTCTGGGCCTGCGGCGACGGCGGCACGGTGCTGCGCAGCACCGACGGCGGTGCGACCTGGGCCGCGGCGCCGACGCCGACCGCCGCGACGCTGCGCGCGATCGCCTTTCGCGACGCGAACAACGGCTTCGCCGCCGGCGACGGCGGCACGCTGCTCGCAAGCGGCGACGGCGGCGCGACTTGGACCGCGATCGATGCCGGCACGACGGCGACGCTGCGCGCGCTGGTGGTCGCCGGCGATGCCCCGGCCTGGGTGGCGGGCGACGGCGGCGTGCTGCTGCGCGTCGACGACGGCTCGCCACCGGTCGTGCAAAGCCTGCTGCCGGCCGTCAACCTGTCGATCGAACCCGGCCGCTACTGGGTGCACGGCACGCTGTGCGAACTCGACGCGCGCTGCTCGTACGCCCATCAGGCCGACGGCGGCGCCGGTCAGCGGCTCGCGCCGGGGACGCACCTCGTCTACCTCGACGCCTGGCAGCGCCACGTCTCGGCGCGCCAGGACCCGGCCATCCGCGAGGTCGCGCTCGGCGGCGTGGACACCGCGACGCGCGCGCGCACGCTGGCGCAGGTGCGAACCCTGCCGCTGCCGGCCGAAAGCCCCGACGCGTGGAACTGCGCGTCGCAGGTCGATGCCTGGGACGCGCTCACGGCTGCGCCGCGGCCGTTGCTCGCCGCGCGCGCCGAGCCGCAACTCGCCGCCGCGAGCGTGTGCGAGATCGCGGCGACCGCCGGCTATCGACGCCTCGAGAACCAGCTCTACCGCGTCGAGGTGCACGAAGGCGGCGCCGCGCCGAGCTTCAAGTGGTCGCGCGAGAACGGCTCGGTCGAGTACGCCGTCGTCGCGCTCAGCGTCGACCTGGCGGCGAATCAGACGATCGTTCGCGTCGCCGCGCGCGGCCGCGACGCCGGGCTCGACCTGGCGCTGCACGACCGCGTCGAACTGGTCGACGACGACACCGAGACGACGGCGCGCGCCGGGACGATGCTCGAATACGCCGGCGACGGCGACGACGCGCTCGAACTCGTGCTCGATGGCGTCGTGGCCGGCACGCTTGGCCGCGACCCGTCGCGCCACCCGCTGCTGCGGCGCTGGGAGCAGCGCCCGGCCGGCGCCGGCGAACACGTGCTGCCGATCGTCGAGCACAACTGGATCGAGCTGGAAGACGGCGTCCAGGTGCGTTTCGACGGCGGTGGCGCGTACCGCCCGGGCGACTACTGGACGATCCCGGCGCGCACCATCACCGCCGATGTCGAGTGGCCGCGCGGCGCCGACGGCGACCCGCTGGCGCTGCCGCCCGAGGGCGTTGCCGACGCCTGGTGCCGCCTCGGCATCGTCGCCGTCGCCGACGACGGCACGGTCGAAGTCGTCGGCGATTGCCGCACGCTCGTCCCGCCGCTGGCGGCGATGCTGCAGCTGCTGCTGCATTCGGGCGACGGCCAGGATGCGCTGCCCGGCGCGCTGCTGCCGCAGCCGCTGATCGTTCGCGTCAACAACGGCGCGTTGCCGCGCGCCGGTGCGCGCGTGCGGTTCGCGATCGAAAGCGGCGGCGGCACGCTCGCCGCCGGCGGCGACAGCGGCGCCGTCGTCGAGGTCGAAACCGGCGCCGACGGACTGGCGAGCGCGCAATGGACACTCGGGCCGGGCGCGTCGGCACCGCAGCGCTTCCAGCGCGTCGCGGTCAGCCTGCTCGACGCCGGCGCGGCGCCTGTGCCCGGGCAGACCGTCGGCTTCGCCGCGACGGCGACGCCGCAGCTTGCCGCGGGTGGCGGCTGCGACATCACGATCGGGCCCGGCGGCCAGTTCGAACGCCTGACGAGCGAACTGCTTGCCCAACTCCTCCAGCGCAGTGGCGGGTCGCTTTGCCTGTGCTTCCTGCCGGGACGGCACGAGATCGATTCGCTGCGCGCCGAAGGCGGCGGGCAGGCGCGCCTGTCGCTGCACGGCTGCGGACCGACGGCGCAGATCGCGGTGCGCAGCGGCTTCACGTTCTCGGCGTTTGCCGCGCTCGAACTGCGCGACCTGGCGGTCCGGTTCACGGCCACCGAGCTCGGGATCAACCTGCGTGCCAACACCGAGCTGCGGCTGCAGGGCCTGTCGCTCAGCGGGCCGCCTGACGCGCCGATCGCGACCATGCTCTCCGTCGCCGGCGGCGGAACGCTTAGGCTCGCCGGCTGCAGCGTCGGACCGGCGCGCATCGCCGCGGCCGTGATCGAGGGCCTGGAAGGCGACGTGCGGATCGACGGCAACCGCTTCGACGGCGTCGTCAGCTTCTACGGCCCGCCGGGGCCGGATCGCCTGCGCGATCTGATCGCCGTCTGGTCCGACCTGCCGCCTGCCGAGCTGCGCGCCGGCAGCGCCCGTCTGCACTTCACCGACAACATGCTGCGCCAACTCGCGGTCTCGGCCGCGATGACCGAGCGGCTGCTGGCCCGCAACGCCGAAGGCCTGTTCGAGTCGGCCGTCGTGCAGGGCAACAGCTTCGATGCGCAAAGCAGCCTGTTCGCCGCAGCGCGGGTCGCCTTCGGCGGCAACACATTCCTGGCGCAGGCGAGCGACAGGACGGTGCCGTACGGCGTCGTCGTCGGCATCCGCGCCGCGGCATCGGGCAACGTCGCGGTCGTCAACAACGAGGGGGCGATCCTGCACTTCCTGCGGCCGCGCACCGGCGGCTTCAGCGGCGCTGCCAACCAGGTCTTCACGCAGCCGCCGTCGCTGAACTGAACGAGACCGACGTGGCCGCGACGCTTGCCGACTATCGCGGCCGCCACGCCGGCGAGACGATCGTCGTCTGCGGCTGCGGGCCTTCGCTGCTCGACTGGCCCGACGCGGAGCGCGGCACGACAATCGGCGTCAACGACGTCGGCCGCCGCTTCGACCCGACCTACCTCGTCGTCGTCAACCCGGCGCCGCAATTCGCCGCCGGCCGCTTCGAGCACGTGCGCCGCTCGCGGGCGAAGGCGCTGTTCACGCAGCTCGACCTCGGGGCCGTTGCGCCGCCGGTCGTGCGCTTCGCGCTCGGCCGACGCGGCGCGACCGACGCGAGCGACGGCCGCGTGCTGCACTACACGCGCAACTCGCCGTACGTCGCCGTCGGTCTGGCCGAGTGGATGGGCGCCGCTCGCATCGGCCTGATCGGCGTCGATCTGGTCGATGGCCACTTCTTCGGCGCGACCGGCGCGCATCCGCTCGCCGCGCGCTGGCGCGAGGTCGACGCCGAGTACGCGCGGCTCGCCGCGGCGCTGCGTGCGCGCGGCGTCGAGTTGGTGAACCTGTCGGCGCGCAGCCGGCTCGTGTCGCTGCCGCGCGCGTTCGGCATCGGTGCACCGCCGCCGGCTGCGCGTTCGTCGACGCGGTCGTTGACGGTCGCCGTCGACCACGCCGGCGGCGGTGCGGTCGGCCAGTTCCTCGCCGCCGCCGCCGACGGGCTCGCGGCGCTCGGCCACCGCGTCGTTCGCTCGCGCAGCGGCATCGCAGCTGGCGCGTCGCCCATGCTCGCCGTCGTCTGGAACGGCCGCCAGCTGCGCACGCCGACGCCGGTGCTGTACGCCGAACACGGCTGGCTGCCGCGCAGCGACTATCAGCTGAGCCCGAACGGCATCAACGCCGATTCGCACGCGGCGCTGCATCAATGGGACGGAAAGCCGCTCGCGACAGCCGACGACGCCGCGCTCGAACTCCGGCTCGCTGCGCTGCGCGGCGCGGCGCCGCACGGCGGCGTCGACGTTGCGAGCGGGCTGCCGGCGCGCTTTTTGCTCGTTGCACTGCAGATCGAATCGGACACCAACATCCTGCGCCACGCGCCGCCCGGGCTGCGAACAATGCAGGCGCTTGCCGATCGCGTCGCGCGGCTCGATCCGCCTTGGCCGGTCGTCTTCAAGCAGCACCCGGCGGATGCGCGCCGCGCGAACCGGCAGCTGACGCTGCGGCTGCGCCGGCCGCAGGACCGGCTCTGGCGCCACGACCAGAGCGGCGTCCACGCGATGCTTGCGAGCGGGCGCTGCGCCGGCGTGCTGACGATCAACAGCAACGTCGCGCACGACGCGCTGCTGTGGGACGTGCCGGCGATCGTCCTCGGCCGCAACGTCTGGCCGCAGACCGGCGTGGCGACGCCATTCCTGACCGCGGCGCCGGCCGACTGGTCGCGGCTGGCAGCACACCGCGACGATGCCGAAGCACGCGCCTGCCGGCGCGCCTACGCCTGGCATCTGATCGGCCATCAATGGACGCTGGCCGACGTGCGCGACCCGGCGAAGCTCGGGCCGCTCGTCGAACGCGCGCTGTCGCGCGGCACCCGGGCGGCCGTCGTGCCGGCTCCCGCGCCGATGCCGGCGGCGCAACTGCCCGCGGCGCGGCGCCTGCATGGCGCAACGCCGCCGCCACTGCGCATCGAGGTCGTTGCCGAGCCGCGCGGCTGGCTGTTCGCGCACTGGCAGCGCCAGCTTGCGGCGACGGGTCGGCCGGGCATCGCGCTGCAGGCCTGTGCGCGTCCGTCGGCCGCGGCCGACGCGTGGATCTTCGTCCGCGCTCGCGAGGCCGCGCGCTGCCCCGACCCGTCGCGCGCCGTCGTCCAGCTGCACGACCTGTTCGACGCCGGCCGCTACCGGCCGGGCGGCGAGCGCGCGATCGTCGCCCGCTGCGGCGCGCTGTCGCTGACCCATCCGGCGCAGCAGGCGCTGCTGGCGGGCTCGGGCATCTCGCTGCAAGATCGGCGCTGGTTGCTTTGCCCGGTCGGCCATGCATCGGCCGCGCCCCGCTTGCGCCGCGCCGCGACGTCGCTGCCGGTCGTCGCCTGGGTCGGCCGGCCGGCGCTGCACGACGGCCGCGAGGCGAGCGGGCTCGACCGCTTCGTCGCCGCCGCGCGCGAACTGCGTGGCCGCGCGCAGGTGCTGCTGCTCGGCGAGCGGCTCGCCGCGGCGGCGGACGCGCTGCGCAAGGCCGGTGTCGCGGTGCAGGCGCCGAGTGCGGCGGCCTGCCCGGTCGCCGCTATCGGCCACTGGGTCGCCCGCGCCGACCTGCTCGTCGTCACCGGGACCGCCGACAGCGGCCCCTGGCCGATCTTCGATGCGCTGCAGCTCGAAGTGCCGGTGCTCGCCGAGGCGGTCGGCTGGGCCCCCGCGCTGCTGGTCGACGGCCGCGGCGGCCGCCTGCTCGACGGGCGCGAGCCGCTCGCCGCCGCGATCGTCGCGATGCTCGCCAGCGAGCGCCCGGCGTCGGGCGCGCCGAAGGTCGCCGACTACACGCTCGCGGCCTGGGCGCGCAGCAACGTCGAACTCGCCGCGGCGTTGACAGGTGCTGCGACGGGATGGGCGGCAGCAGCCTGAGGTCCAGATCAAGACCGCGGGCCGCGCGGTGGCGCGCGCGGACCCGTGCTCGGCAGCGACGGCGGAACCATGGCTGCGGTCCGTCGCCGGCTGTGGCGCGATCCGCGTCGTGCGGCCTGCTGCAGGGCAGAGGCTTCAGCGCAGCCCGTGCTCACTCGCGTAGACGGCGGCCTGGACGCGCGAGTTGAGGTCGAGCTTGCGCAGCACGTGCTGGACGTGGATCTTGACCGTCGTCTCGGCGATGCCGAGTTCGCGGCCGATCTCCTTGTTGCTCGCGCCGCGCGCGATCAGGCGCACGATCTCGAGTTCGCGCGGCGACAGCGTGTCGATCGGCGACGGCGGCGCCGCCGGCGCGGGGGCCGCGGGCGGTGCGCCCGACGCCTGGAACGCGGCGACGAGCTTGCCGGTCATCTCGGCGGCGATGACGTTCTCGCCGTTCATCGCGCGCCGTATCGACTCGGCGAGCGCGTCGCCCTCGATCGTCTTCAACAGGTAGCCGCAGGCGCCGGCGCGCAGCGCGGCGGCGAGGTCGCGCTCGTCCTCGCTGACGGTGAGCATCAGCACCCGCGCCGCCGGCGCCGCCTCGCGCAGCGCGGGCAGCACGTCGACGCCGGTCACGCCCGGCAGGTGGTTGTCGAGCAGCACGAGGTCGGGCTGCAGTTCCTTCACGCGGCGCAGCGCCTCGCCGGCGTCGGCGGCGTCGCCGACGACCTGGAACCGATGCTCGCGCGACAGCAGCGCCGTCAGCCCGCGCCGAAAGAGCGTGTGGTCGTCGACGACGACGATGCGGATCGCCCCCGGCGCGTTCATGCCGCCGCCTCGGCCGGCAGCGCAGCGGGCGCCGCGGCTTGCGTGCGCTGCGCCGGCAGCGTCAGCACGACCGAGGTGCCGCGCCCCGGCGTCGACAACACCTCGAGTTCGGCGCCGATGCGCTCGGCGCGCTCGCGCATGATGCGCAGGCCCACATGCGTCTCGCCGAGCGCCTGCGGCCCGTGCGCGAAGCCGATGCCGTCGTCGCGCACCTCGAAGCGCCAGCGCGGCTGCTGCTCGACGTCGAGCCAGACGCGGCTCGCCCGCGCGTGCTTGCGGACGTTCGACAGCGCCTCCTGCACGATGTGCAGCACCTGGATCTGCAGGTCGGGCGCGAGCGGCAGGCCGTGGCCCTGCATCTGCAGCCGCGCCGGCACGCCGCTCTGGTGCTCGAACTTGCGCAGCGTCGTCGCCAGCGCCGGCTCGATGTCCTCGGCGTTGGCGCGGGTGCGAAAGTGGATCAGCAGCTCGCGCACGTCGCCGTAGCTCTCGCGCACGCCGGCGTCGATCTCGGCCAGCACCTGCGCGATCCGCTCCTCGTCGCCGCCGGCCAACGCGTCGCGCATCAGCTGGACCTGGATCTTGAGGAAGGCGAGCGACTGGGCGATCGAATCGTGCAGCTCGCGCGCAAGCAGCGTGCGCTCCTGCGAGACGGCGGCCTCCATCTCGAGCGCGTTCAGGCGCAGGTTCTCCATCGCGCCGGCGAAGTGGCTCGCCAGCGCCTCGAGCAGCGAACGCTCGGGGTCGGAGAGCGTGCGCTCGCTGTGAAACAGCAGGTCGAGTTCGCCCGTCGTTCGGGCGTGCAGCCGCACCGGCACCGTGACGAGCGTCGCGAAGCCGAAGCGCGTGCAATGCGGCAGCTCGGGCGCCTCGCTGCGAATCGGGATCACGCGCAGTTGCGGCGCCGGATCGGGCACGCCGCAGCGGCAGGCGCCGGCGTCGATGCACTGCTCGGCCTCGGTCATCGCGTCGGGCAGGCCCTCGGCGGCGATCATCAGGAAGCGCGCGTTGGCCTCGTCCGCCCAACGCACGACGGCGGCGTCGGCGCGCGCGATGCGGGCGATGCGCGCGGCAAAGCCGTTCGCCAGTTCGTCGAGCGTCGTCGCGCCGGCGACGAGCGCCGTCACCTCGTACAGCGCCTGCAGGCGTTCGCCCTTTTCCTGCAGTTCGGCCGTCTTCTCGCCGACCCGCGCCTCGAGCTGGCCGTACATCGATTGGAGGTGGTCGGCCATGCGGTTGAAGCCTTCGGCGAGCGTGCCGAACTCGTCGCCCGATGCGGGCTCGACGCGCGCGCCGAGGTCGCCTTCGCGAATCCGCAGCGTCGCCGACTCGAGCGCGACGAGCGGTTCGATGACGAACACGAAGCCGGCGTAGACGATCGCCGCCGCCGCCGCGACGGCGAGCGCGAGCATGCCGACCTGGCACAGGAAGAGCAGCGCCGTCCAGCGCGACATGTGGGTCTCGATCGCGGCGACGAAGGCGTCGACCCGCGCGACGAAGGCCGCGGTGTCGGCCGCCAGCGCGGCGGCGTCCGGCGCCGCGCGCGGCGGCGCGCCTTGCGCGCCGGCATCGAACCAGCGTTGCTGGAACCCCGCCCAGTGCGATTCGACATCGCCGAAGCGCAGCCGCACCGCATCGTCCCACGGCACGAAGAGCGGCCGGTCGGCGTCGCCATGGCGCAGCAGCGCGAGGCTGCGGTCGAACTCGGCGCGCTGCGTGCGCAGCGCAGCCGCGTCGCCGCTCGCGGCCGACATCGCCATGCGCCAGGTCTGCATCCGCAGCCGGCCGGCCTCGTTCATCGCGGCGGCGCCGCCGTCAAGCTGCCACGACACCCACAGCGTGGCCGAGACGGCAAGCAGCGCGAGGACGAGAAACGGCACGCCGACCAGCGTCAGCTTGCCGCCCAGGCTCCAGTCGCGGACGCGTCGCATGCGCGCACTGTAGACGCTCCCGCTGCGGCCGTCTTGCCCCGAGTCAAGCGAACCAACCCGGTCATCGGGCGCCGGCAGCCCGCCTGTCACGTGCGCGACTTCGCGGCGCGGCTCGCGAGCACGAGCGCGATGCCGCCGAGCGTCGCGATCGACGCGATGACGAGCCGCAGGCTGATCGGCTCCGCCAACAGGGCGACGCCGCCGAGCGCGGCGATCGGCGGCACCGAAAGCTGCACCGTCGCCGCCCGCAGCGCCGTGAGGCCACGCAACGCCGCGTACCAGACGATGTAGCCGAGCCCCGACGTGACGGCGCCCGACGTGACGGCGAGCGCGACGCCGCGCCAGTCGGCGTGCAACTGCCCGAGCATCAACGCGCTCGTCGCCAGCGCGAACGGCGCGGCGCGCAGGAAGTTGCCGGCCGTCGCGGCAAGCGGATCGCCGCCGGCGCGGCCGCGCAGCGAATAGACGCCCCAGGCGATGCCGGCGCCGACCATCAACGCCGCACCGCCGGCCGGCGGCGCCGCCAGGCCGGGCGACACCAGATAGACGAGCCCGCCGAGCGCGACGGCGAAGCCGATCCAGCCGAGCGCGACGAAACGCTCGCCGGCACGCAGCCCAGCGCCGAACATCGTCAACTGCACCGCGCCGAACAGCACGAGCGCGCCGGTCGCCGCCGTCAACAGCTGGTAGGCGAACGAGAACAGCACGGCGTAGGCGAACAGCGCGAACGCGGCGAGCCAGTCCGCGCGCGCTGGCGCCGCCGGCGTCGAACCGAACCGCACGATGAGCGCGAGCACGATCGCACCGGACGCGATGCGCAGCGTCGCGAAGCTCGCCGCGTCGATCAGCGCCGGCGCGTGCAGCGCGACGCGGCACAGCAGCGAGTTGGCGGCGAAGGCGACCATCGCCAGCGTCGTCAGCAGCGCGGTGCGCAGCACTCCTGGAGTCGCGATCATCGAAGCCACCCGCCGCTCGCGCTCAATCGGCTGCTGCGGCGCGCATGCGCGTTGGCGCCGCCAGGCTCGGGCGCCGCTGACGCTCGATCGGCATCACGCTATAGCGGCGGTGGCGGCGCAGAAGGCGCGTGAGGTTCATCGCGGTACGAAGCCAGGTGGGCCGCATTTCGGCCGCGCACAGGCTATCACCTCGCGCATCGCGAGCTATGGCAGCATGGCGGCCGCGCCAAGCGCCCGCTGCGCGCACGACCATCGCCTTGCCGAACATGCCGGGTCACATCAACTACGAAGCACACGACGCCGCAGGCGGCGCCGGCGTCGCGCGCCTGACGCTTGCGAACCCCGGCAAGCACAACGCGATCGACATCGCGATGTGGCGCGAATTGCGCGCCGTCTTCGAGCGGCTGCAGGCGCTTGCCGCCCGCGATGCGCCGCGCGTCGTGATCGTTGCCGGCGCGGATGGCCAGTTCGCCTCGGGCGGCGACATCGCCGAGTTCGCCGGCTTTCGCTTCGACGAAGCGCGGCTCCACGACTTTCACGAGCACGTCGTCGCGCCCGCGCTCGGCGCGATGCAGGGTTGCGACATCCCGCTCGTCGCCGCGATCGAAGGCGCCTGCATCGGCGGCGGGCTCGAGATCGCCGCCTGCTGCGACATCCGCATCGCGGCCGCGAGCGCGCGCTTCGGCGCGCCGATCGCGAAGCTCGGCTTTCCGATGGCGCCCGGCGAATTGCAACTGCTGTGCCGCGTCGCGCCCGCGCCGCTGCTGCGCGAGATGCTGCTCGAGGCGCGGCTGATCGGCGCCGAGCGCGCGCTGCAATGCGGCCTCGTGCACGCCGTCGTGGCGGACGACGCGCTGGCACGCACCGCAGCCGAGCGCGCCGAGGCGATCGCGGCGCTGTCGCCGCAGGCGGCGCGCATCAACAAGCGCACGCTGCGCCAGATCGCCGCCGGCGGGCCAACGCCGCCCGAGCGGCGTGCACACTTCACCTATGCCGACAGCGCCGAACACCGCGAAGGCATCGCCGCCTTCCTCGAGAAACGAACGCCGCGCTTCGATCGCGGCTGAGCAACGATGAACGACAACCTCTTCGCCGCGCTGCGCGCCGCCTTCCCCGCCGACCTCGACACGACCGCGATCGAGGCCGCCGACGCCGGCGGCGGCTTCTACACCTGGCGCGACCTCGACCGCGCGACGGCGATGATCGCCAACCTGCTCGCGTCGCTCGAACTGCCCGCGGGCAGCCGCGTCGCGGTGCAGGTCGAGAAGTCGGTCGAGGCGCTGATGCTCTACCTCGGCGTGCTGCGCGCCGGCCTCGTCTACCTGCCTCTCAACACCGCGTACCAGGCGGCCGAGATCGGCTACTTCATCGGCGACGCCGAACCGGCCGTCGTCGTCTGCGCGCCGCGGCACTTCGGCTGGGTGTCGCGCATCGCGTTCCAGGCCGGCACGCGCCACGTCTTCACGCTCGACGCCGAGCGCGGCGGCTCGCTGCTGCAGCGCGCGGCGCAGATGAGCGACGCGCACGCCCCGGCCGTGCGCCGCGGCGACGACCTCGCGGCGATCCTCTACACCTCGGGCACGACCGGCCGCAGCAAGGGCGCGATGCTGTCGCACGCCAACCTGCTGTCCAACGCGCTGACATTGAAGACCTACTGGGGCTGGCGCCCCGGCGACGTGCTGATCCATGCGCTGCCGATCTTTCACGTCCACGGCCTGTTCGTCGCGAGCCACGGCGCGCTGCTCAACGCGAGCAAGATGATCTGGTTCTCGAAGTTCGACGCCCGCGCCGTCATCGCCCGCCTGCCGGACGCGACCGTCTTCATGGGCGTGCCAACGCTTTATGTGCGGCTGCTCGCCGAGCCGGCGCTCACACGCGAGGCCTGCCGCCACATGCGGCTCTTCATTTCGGGTTCGGCGCCGCTCCTCGTCGAGACCTTCGACAGCTTTCGCGAGCGCAGCGGCCACACCATCCTCGAGCGCTACGGCATGAGCGAGACCTCGATGCTGACCTCGAACCCCTGCGCGGCCGAAGACGGCGAGCGCCGCCGCGGCACGGTCGGGCGGCCGCTGCCAGGCGTCGGCCTGCGTGTCTGCGACGACCAGGGCCGCCCGCTGCGCAGCGGCGAGATCGGCGCGATCCAGGTCAAGGGGCCGAACGTCTTCAAGGGCTACTGGCGCATGCCCGAGAAGACGGCCGAGGAGTTCACGCCGGACCTCTGGTTCAAGACCGGCGACGTCGGCACGCAAGACGCCGACGGCTACGTGACGATCGTCGGCCGCGGCAAGGACCTCGTCATCAGCGGCGGCTTCAACGTCTACCCGGCCGAGATCGAGGGCTTCTTGAACGAGATGGAAGGCGTCGCCGAAAGCGCCGTCATCGGTGTGCCGCACCCCGACTTCGGCGAAGCCGTCGTCGCCGTCGTCGTCCCCCGGCCGGGGGCGGCGATCGACACCGAGGCATTGATCGCCGCGTTGAAGGGGCGCATCGCGAACTTCAAGGTGCCCAAGCAGGTCTTCGTCGCCGCCGAACTGCCGCGCAACGCGATGGGCAAGGTGCAGAAGAACGTGCTGCGCGACGAGCACCGGAGCCTCTTCGTTGGCTGACGCGCACGAATCGAACAACGCCCGCTGCGCGCGCTGCGGCGCCGCGTTTCACTGCGGCGCGCAGGAGGCGGCGTGCGACTGCGCGCAGGTCGCGATCGACGCAGCGACGCGCGAGGCGATCGCGCTGCGCTTCAGCGGCTGCCTTTGCAACGAGTGTCTGACGCAACTGGCGGGCCCGCAGAATGCAGCCGCCGCAGCCGGCAGCGACTGCCAGGTCCCTGGCCGCGGCCGGTGCCTGACGGCCCGGTGACGGTCAGCGCGTGACATTCGATGCCTGGGCCGCCTCGCGCAGAAGCGACAACGCCGCCTTCTGGCGGCGTTTTCCGAGGCGTCGGGCAATGCCGACGTTACGCGGCTGCGGCCCTGCGCGATGCACGGCGGCGCGCGAACCCCACGCCTGCCAGGCCAAGCGCCAGCATCGTCCAGGTCGATGCTTCCGGCACCTCGGCGATGTGCAGCACGACGGTGTCGTTGGGGACGGTGAAGGTGTAGGTTCCGGGCATCAGCGTCATCCCGGCGATGGTCTCGCCCGCCAATGTCATGGAGGCCGAAATCGCACTGCCCGACGTGTACCCGGTTGCCACGCCGACCAGCGGCGCTCCGCCAGCGAAACCCCAGATCGAGAAGGCGTCGCCGGAGGTCAAACCCGACGTGAAGTACGTTCCGTCGGTGCCGTAAGGCAGGGTGACGCTCGTCAGCTGGTACCAATCCATGCCCGGCGTCACGCCCAGCGCGATATACCAGTTGTCGCCGCCTGGAATGATCCCGGTGGAATACGGCTGCGCGTGGTCCAACGTCGCGCCGGTGAGGTCGAGACTGCCCGACGCGGAAACTTCGACGCCGCCACCCGACTGGGTGATGTCGATCGTCACCATCGCCTTCGCCGAACCCGAGGCGACGAGCAGCGCGCTGGCGGCTGCCAGCGCGCAAAGTGTCGGTCCTGACTTGTTCATGGCTTCCTCCGTGCGCCAACATTGGCTCGCAGAATATGGCGCACTGTCCTCGCCCATGCAATCCCACGTTTGAAGCCGATCGAGCGCTGCAGGTGCCGGCGCCAGCAGCGCATCCGGCTGCCGCAGTCGGATCGCCGCGTCAGCACATCCATGGCGCGGGCCCGGACGCCGACAGCCCATAGCGCGCGCGGGCTTCGTCCAGCCGCGCGCGCGGCAACTCGCCCGCCTGCGCCAACAGCCGCAGTGCGCGCAGCGCGATGTGGAAGCGATCGACCTCGAAGTGGCGGCGCAGCTCGGCGCGCGTGTCGCTGCGGCCGAAGCCGTCGGTGCCGAGCGTCGCGTAGGCCCTGCCGGCGGGAATGAAGGCGCGGATCTGCTCGGGCACCGCGCGCACGTAGTCGGTGGCGGCGACGATTGGCCCGGCGGTCAACGCGAGCGCCTGCGTCACGTAGGGCGGCGACGCGTCGGCGCAGTCGCCGCCGGCACGCTCGGCGGCCATCGCCTCGCGCGCGAGTTCGCTGAAGCTCGTCGCGCTGCAGACGGTCGCGGCGACGTTCCAGTCGGCGGCCAGCAGCGCGCCAGCGGCCAGCACCTCATGCAGGATCGCGCCGCTGCCCAGCAGCGTGCAGCGCGCGGCCGGCTGCGCCGGTGCGGCGGACCCGGCCGCCGCCTCGGGCAGCACATACAGGCCGCGCACGATCCCCTCGTCCACCCCGGCCGGCAGCGACGGCTGGGCATGGTTCTCGTTCGTCACCGTGAGGTAGAAGAACACGTCGTCCTGCTGCTGCAGCATGCGTTGCATGCCGTGGCGCAGCAGCAGCGCCAGCTCGTAGGCGAAGCCGGGGTCGTAGGCGACGCAGTTCGGCACCGTCGACGCGAGCAGCTGGCTGTGGCCGTCCTGGTGCTGCAGGCCTTCGCCGCCGAGCGTCGTGCGCCCGGCAGTCGCGCCGATCAGGAAGCCGCGCGAGCGCTGGTCGGCGGCGGCCCAGATCAGGTCGCCGACGCGCTGGAAGCCGAACATCGAGTAGTAGATGTAGAACGGCAGCATCGGCACGCCGTGCGTGCTGTAGCTGGTCGCGGCCGCGGTCCACGAGGCGAGCGCGCCGGCCTCGCTGATGCCCTCCTCGAGGATCTGGCCGTCGCGCGCCTCGCGATACGCGAGCAGGCTGCCGGCGTCCTCGGGCTCGTAGCGCTGGCCCTGCGGCGCGTAGATGCCGACCTGCTTGAACAGGCTCGCCATGCCGAAGGTGCGCGCCTCGTCGGCGACGATCGGCACGACGCGCGGGCCGAGGTCGGGCAGCTTGAGCAGGCCGCCGAGCATGCGCACGAAGGCCAACGTCGTGCTCATCGCCTTGCCGCCGGCGTCGAGCGCGAAGGCGCCGAAATCCGCCGCCGCCGGCACCGCAAGGCGCGGGCTGTCGCTGCGCCGCGCCGGCAGCGCGCCGCCGAGCGCGGCGCGCCGCGCGCGCAGGTGGCGCATCTCGGCGCTGTCGTCGGCCGGCTTGAAGAAGCGCTGCCCCGCGGCGTCGGCGTCGCTCATCGGCAGCCGAAAGCGCCGCGCGAAGGCCTTCAGATCGTCGGCGTCGAGTTTCTTCTGCGAGTGCGTCGTCATCCGGCCCTGCCCGGCCGCGCCCATGCCGTAGCCCTTCATCGTCATCGCGAGCACGACGACCGGCGCGCCGCGGTGCGCGACCGCGGCGTGGTAGGCGGCGTGGATCTTCACGAGGTCGTGGCCGCCGCGGTGCAGGCGGTCGATCTCGTCGTCGGTCATCGCCGCGACGAGCGACGCGAGCTCCGGGTCCTGGCCGAAGAAGCGCGCGCGGTTGTAGGCGCCGTCGTTGGCGCTGAAGGTCTGGAACTGGCCGTCGACCGTTCGCGCGAAGGCGCGCACCAGCGCCTGCGTGCGGTCGCGCGCGAAGAGCCCGTCCCAGTCGCTGCCCCACAGCAGCTTGATCACGTGCCAGCCGGCGCCGGCGAACAGCGTCTCGAGCTCGTCGACGATGCGGCCGTTGCCGCGCACCGGGCCGTCCAGGCGCTGCAGGTTGCAGTTGACGACGAAGACGAGGTTGTCGAGCCCCTCGCGCGCGGCCAGGCTCAGCCCGGCGAGCGACTCGGGCTCGTCCATCTCGCCGTCGCCGAAGAAGCCCCAGACGCGGCGCTCCTGCGCCGCGCCCTCGTCCTTTGCGCGACGGTCGCCGATCGCGGCCAGGCCTCGGTGTTGCAGGTAGCGCATGAAGCGCGCCTGGTAGATGGCCGACAGCGGGCCGAGGCCCATCGAGCCGGTCGGGAACTGCCAGAAGTCGGGCATCAGCCAGGGGTGGGGGTAGGAACTGAGCCCGCGCACCTGCTTGCCTGCGCGGCGCAGCGCGCTCGCGCGCACCTCCTGGCGGTAGTGCGCGAGGTCGTCCTCCGAGAGCCTGCCCTCGACGAAGGCGCGCGCATAGACGCCGGGCGCCGAGTGCGGCTGGAAGAACACGAGGTCGCCGCCGTGTGCCTCGCTGCGCGCGCGGAAGAAGTGGTTGAAGCCGACCTCGAACAGGTCGGCCGCCGACGCGTAGCTCGCGATGTGGCCGCCGAGTTCGCCGTAGCGCTCGTTGGCGCGCACGACCATCGCCAGCGCGTTCCAGCGCATGATCGCCGCCAGCCGCTGCTCGATCTCGAGGTCGCCCGGAAACGGCGCCTGCTCGTGCAGCGCGACCGTGTTGACGTAGGGCGTGTTGCGCGCCGGCTTCCACGCCAGGGCGAGGCGCAGGCCCTCGTCCTGCAGCGCGTCGAGCACGAAGCGCGCGCGCTCGGGGCCCGACGCCTGCGCGAGCGTGGCCAGCGCGTCGAGCCACTCGCGCGTCTCCTGCGGGTCGGTGTCGCCAGGGAAGCGCAGTGCCTGCAGCAGCACCTGCAGGTCGGAAGCGGGGGGTGGCGGCGATGTCACGACGGCTGCCCTTCGCGAGCGGGCGTCAACGCCATGGCCACTCCGGTCTCATGCGCCCGGCGCGCTGCGGATGCGCTGCGCGACCCGCCCCGGATGGACAGCCCGCCGATCATGCGCGCCGGGTCGCGGCAGCACAGGCAGGGCGAAAGTCGCGGCCAGCCGGGCGGGGTCGGTTTCATCGCATGCTCC
>JBDHSE010000402.1:0-2956 GCA_039807955.1 Ideonella sp.
TAGCGGTAGAAGATCAGCGACATCATCCAGATGTAGAGCATGCCGCCCCACAGCCACATCGACAGCGCGAAGAAGTTGATCTCGAGCTTGTACGGCTGGCCGATGTGCGCCGCGAGCAGCGCGCTCAGCACCGAGATCGACTGCGTCGAGACGACGGCGAGCAGCCAGGCGCCGTTGATGCCGCGGTCCAGGCTCGGCTTCGTCTCCTTCACCGCGAAGCCGGTGAAGACGGTGTAGGTGATCGCGACCCACAGCACGATCGCGACGCCCCACAGGAAGGTGGCGAGCCGGAAGTCGCCGTCGAGCAGCACGAACTGGCTGCCGAGCACGCCGGTGCCGGCGACCATCGTGAAGAACCCCGGGCCGCGCAGGTGGTCGATCATGTCGCCGAAGAAGCGGCGCGCAAAGCGCAGCATGCGCGCCAGGAACAGCAGCCACAGCACGCCATAGACGACGACGTTGAGCGCGAAGAGCGCACGCGCGATCGTCGTCATCCCGCCCAGATGCGCCGCGAGCGAGACGATGCCGGTCGCCATCACCATGCCGAAATACGCCGGCGACAGGTCGGCGAGGCCGTCGAACCAGCGATCGGCCGACGTGCGATGTCGCAGCTCCACGTCGATGCCGGCGGGATCGGGCTTCATCGCAGCGGGGTCAGCGGTCGAAGGCACGGGTGGCCCTGCGACATCGGCGTTCGGTCACAGGCCGATCCGTGTTCGCATTGCCCGATGCGCACAGCACGCAAGATTCTCATGCCACGATTGTCGCGCCCACGGACGCGCGATTGATGCGCCGCAACCGAGATTCGCGTTCCTGCGCTCATACTCTGCCGAAATGAATGCTGCGCGGCTGCGGATTGCATTGCTCGGGCTGTACCTGCTCTGGCCCGCACTGCCGGGCGCTTTCGCAGCGACCGATCTGCACGCCTACTGGGACGATCGCTGCAAGGATTGCCACTCCGACTCCGGCGCCTTCGCACGTCGGACGCTGCACGCGCAGGACGGGCGGCTCGTCGGTGCCCATCATCGCGACGATCTGGATCGCTTCCTGCGCCAGCACTACCTCACCGACGACCTCGTCGCGCCGGTGACGGCGATGCTGCTTGCGCAGGCGACCACGCCGCCGCTCTTCAAGTCGCACTGCGCCGCGTGCCACGGCGACGCCGCAACGCTCGCCCGCAAGTCGCTCGTCATGAAGGACGGCGTCCTGACCGGCAAGGCGAGCGCCCGCCCGGTGGCGGATCTCCTGCGCTCGCACGGTGGCCTCGCGCCCGACGAAGTGCCGGTCATGACGGCCACGTTGCAGCGCGTGCTCGGCGAGGTCGGCGCGGGCAAGTAGGCACCTGCGCCGCTGCAATCCCTATCCAGATCACGGGCGACCCAGGCAATCAGCCGGTCGCGTCGATGTCATCGATCGGTATCGCAAGCACGATGCGGTTGCCGCCGCTGTACGCGTAGCGAACCCGGGCCGCGAGCTGGCCGACGAGGTGCAGGCCGAGGCCGCCGGGGTCGCGCTCGTCGGCCGGCGCGGCGAGGCTTGCGGGCGGCGCATCGAACCGCGGCCGGGGGTCGAAGCGCGGCGCGGCGTCGGCATAGCCGAGGCGGACGCCGGCCGCATGAAGCGACAGGCCGATCACGATCGTCGCGCCGGCGTCGTCGCCGCCGTGGCCATGCGTCACGCTGTTCGTGAACAGTTCCTCGACGACGAGCGTGAGCCGCAGCGCCGTCGTGCGCGACAGGCGGTGGCGATCGCAGAACGCCTGTACGAAGTCTGCGGTCGCGGGCAGCGACACGAGGCGCGCTGGGAACTCGCCGCGCTCGCCGTTTCGCGCTCGGGTCGCAATCGTCATCGTGGGGTGCGCTCGCCGGATGCGCGCGATGGCGCCGCGCAAGGCTTCGTCGTATTCTAGGCAGCCGCCACCTGGCGGACGAACCGGGAGCCGCCATGCAACGACTTCGCCTCTGCGCCGTCCTCGCCCTCGCCGCCTGCGTCGCGGGCACAGCAACCGCCGCCGACATCGGCCAGATCAAGGTCGCGCGCGGCACGGTCAACGTCGAGCGCGCCGGAGCGACGCAGCAGGCGACGGTCGGCATGCGCCTGCAGACGGCGGACACGCTGCGCACCGGCGCCGACGGCTCGGTCGGCATCACGATGAACGACGACTCGCTGCTGTCGGCGGGGCCGAACAGCGTACTCGTGCTCGAACGCTACGCGCTCGATCCGGCGACGAGCGAGGGCCGGTTCGACACCACGCTCAACAAGGGCACGCTCGTCGTCGTCTCCGGCCGCATCGCGAAGCAGGCGCCGGACGCGATGACGGTGCGCACGCCGACCGCGATCCTCGGCGCGCGCGGTACCGAGTTCGCCGTCAGCGTCGGCGAATGATCCGGCGCGCCGGCCTCGCGCTCTTGCTCGCGGCGCTCGCCGCGCTTGCGGCCTGCGCGCCGGTCACGAACGTCGTCCTGCTGCCGGAGACGGGCGGCCGCGCGAGCGCCGTCGCCGTGACGCACGGCGACAAGCAGGTCGTCCTCGACCAGCCGTACGAAGCGGCGCGCGACGGCACGGCCGGCATCACGACCTACACGACGAACGAGGCCGAGGTGAAGGCCGGCTGGGGCGGCGCACTCGCGGCGCAGCCGGCGCGCGCCGAGACCTTCACGCTCTACTTCGTCGAGGGCAAGGACGTGCTGACCGACGAGTCGCAAAAGCTCGTCGGCAAGACGCTCGCCGAGATCGCGCAGCGTCCCGTGCCGGATGTGCTCGTCGTCGGCCACACCGACGCCGTCGGCAGCCAGGCGGCGAACGATGCGCTGGCGCAGCGGCGCGCCGACTTCATCCGCAACGAGCTGATCCGGCTCGGCGTGCCGGCCGCGAATATCCAGGTCATCGCGCGCGGCAAGCGCGCGCCGCTCGTGCCGACCGCCGACGGCGTCGCCGAGCCGCGCAACCGGCGCGT
>JBDHSE010000020.1:0-18820 GCA_039807955.1 Ideonella sp.
GGCGCCGCGCCCGCCTCCGCGCCCGGAACGGCCCGCGACTCCGGTGCGGGCCTGGCCGACGCCGAGTCTCGCCGCCGCGGCGCGGTCGCCGCGCAGCGCGCGGCGGTGCAGCTGTGCCAGCGCCAGTTCGCCGAGGCGAACCAGGCCTACCGCACGATGGCCGACCTCGTCACTGCCCGGCCGAAGGCGGCGCGCGAGCAGTCCGAGGCGCTGTCGAAGGCGCTCGTCGACAAGATGCTCGGCGCCGACGAGGTCTGCATCCGGCTGCTCGCCGAGGCGGCCGGCGACAAGGCGTCGGCGCACGCGATCAACGTCACGGTGATCTCGCTGCTGCTGGGCAAGACCTTCGGCCTGGCCGAGGCGGACATGCTCGACCTCGGCGTCGGCGCGATGCTGCACGACGTCGGCAAGATCGACCTGCCCGAGCGGCTGCGCCACCGCGAGGATCATTTCTCGCCGTCCGAGGCGCTGTACTACCAGGAGCACGTCGCCCACGGCGCGGCGCACGCGCGGCGCATGGGGCTCGCCGACGGCGCGATGTGGGTCATCGAGCAGCACCACGAGCACGCCGACGGCAGCGGTTTTCCGCTGCGCCTGACGAGCGAGCGGATGAGCGTCGCGGCGCGCATCGTCGCCCTCGTCAACCGCTACGACAACCTGTGCAATCCGCACGTGCCGTCGCGCGCGCTGACGCCGCACGAGGCGCTGTCGCTGCTGTTCGCGCAGGGCAAGAGCAAGTTCGACGCGACGATCCTGAGCGCGTTCGTGAAGATGATGGGCGTCTATCCGCCGGGCTCGGCGGTGCAGTTGACCGACGACCGCTTCGCCCTCGTCGTCGCCGTCAATTCGAACCGCCCGCTCAAGCCGCGAGTGCTCGTTCATGAACAGCGCATCGCCGCCACCGACTCGCTGCTGCTCGACCTGGAGAACGAGCCCAACATCGGCATCCGGCGCAGCCTGAAGCCGCTCGCGCTGCCGCGTGACGTGCTCGAGTTCCTCGCGCCGCGGCCGCGTGTCGCGTACTTCTTCGAGCCGGCGCACGAACTCGAGGCGGAGGCGATCGGGTGACGCGCACGGCGCGGCGGCATGGCGCCCGCGCGCGCGATGCGCTGCGCCCGCCGCCCACCGGCTGCGGCGCCGCGGCGCATGCCGCGCTGATCGACGCCCTGCCCGAAGCGGTCTGGCTGGTCGATGCCGACACGCTGCGCGTGCGCGCCGCCAACACCGCCGCCGGCCGCCTGCTGGGCCTGCCGGCCTACGCGCTGCACGGCCGCGGCATCAGCGCGCTGTGCGCGACACCCGAAGACCTGTGCTTCTGGAGCGAGGCCGCGCTCGGCGCGAGCGAGCGCATCTGCTCGGACACGCTGGTGCAGCGCGCCGACGGCAGCCTGGTGCCCGTCGCGCGCAGCGTCGAGCGCGTCGCCCCGGCCGACGGCACGGCGTTCTACGTCGTCGCGCTGCACGACCGCAGCGCCGAGCGGCGCGCGGCGCAGGAGAGCGAAACGCTGCTCGCCGGGCTGCGTGCGACGCTCGAATCGACCGCCGACGCGATCCTCGTGACCGATCTGGCGGGCCGCATCAGCGCCTGCAACCAGCGCTTTGCCGCGCTCTGGAGCCTGGACGCCGAGCTGCTCGCGCGCTGCGACGACACCGGCGTGCGCGAATGGATGGCGCGCAACGTCGCCGACCCCGCCGCCTACCTCGAGCGGCTGGCGGCGATCGAGGAGGCGCCGACGCTGCAGACGAGCGATGTCTTCAAGCTGCGCTCGGGCCGCATCATCGAGCGCATCACGCTGCCGCAGATGAGCCGCGGGCAGCCGATCGGGCGCGTCTACTCGTTTCGCGACATCACGGCGCAGCTCGAGGCGCACCAGCGCATCGAGCAGCTGTCGCACACCGACCCGCTGACCGGGCTGCCGAACCGGCGCCTGCTCGCGGACCGCATCGAGCACGCGCTCGCGATGGCGCAGCGCGACGGCACGCCGTTTGCCGTGCTGTTCCTCGACCTCGACCGCTTCAAGCACATCAACGACTCGCTCGGCCACCAGTTCGGCGATCGCGTGCTGACCGAGGTCAGCGAGCGCATCAAGTCGTGCCTGCGCCAGGTCGACACCGTCGCCCGCCTCGGCGGCGACGAGTTCGTGATGGTCATGCACCAGGCCGACGCCGCCGGCGCCGAGGCGACGGCGCGGCGCGTGATCGAGGCGATGGCGCGCCCGTTCGCGCAGGGCGGTCTGAGCTTCACGGTGACCTGCAGCATCGGCATCGCGCTCTACCCGAACGACGGCGAGACGCTGGACGAACTGCTGCGCCACGCCGACAAGGCGATGTACAGCGTGAAGGAGGGCGGGCGCGCCAGCTACCGCTTCCACCAGCCGCGCAAGGACGTCGACCTCAAGAGCCGGATGCGGATCGACCACGCGATGCGCCAGGGGCTCGCGCAAGGGCGCTTCCGGCTCGACTACCAGCCGCAGGTCGAGTACGCGAGCGGCCGCGTCGTCGGCGCCGAGGCGCTGCTGCGCTGGCGCGACCCCGAGTTCGGCGAGCTGATGCCGGCCGACTTCATCGGCGTCGCCGAGGAGAGCGGCTTCATCGTCGCGATCGGCGAATGGGTGCTCGCCGAAGCGGTGCGCCAGGCGGCGCAGTGGCGCGCGCAAGGGCTCGAGATCGCGGTCGCCGTCAACGTCTCGGCGTTGCAGTTCCAGAAGCCCGACTTCGTCGAAGGCGTCGCCCGCACCTTGCAGGACGCCGGCCTGCCGGCAAACGGGCTCGAACTCGAACTCACCGAATCGATCCTGATCCAGGACGCGCAGGAGGCGCTCGCCCGGCTGCAGGCGCTGGCGCAGCTCGGCGTGCGGCTTTCGATCGACGACTTCGGCACCGGCTACTCTAGCCTCGGCTACCTCAAGCGCTTCCCGATCGGCCAGCTCAAGATCGACCGCAGCTTCATCGGCGGCCTGCCCGGCGACGAAAGCGACGCCGCGATCGTGCAGGCGATCGTCAGCATGGCCCAGGCGCTGCGGCTGCAGGTCATCGCCGAAGGCGTCGAGACCGAGGCGCAGCGCCGCTTCCTGCAGGCGGCCGGCTGCGACCTGTACCAGGGCTTCGTGTTCGCACCGGCGCTTGATCCGCAGCGCCTGCTCGACGTCGCGAACGCCGCGCTGCAGCCGGCGCCGCGCGGCATCCGTCTGGTGCGCTGAACGCTGCGCTGCGTCAAGCCGAAAGGCCTTGCGCGGCGCGCCGTCTTGCCACGAATGCGGCTTCGTCCGTAGGATGCGACACGGGCGGCGGAACGTCCCGACTGCGATCCGCCGCCGCCGCAAGCATCGAGGTACTGCACGGATGAATCCACTGCACAACCTGCTCGAGCGCAAGCTCGAGACCCTTTCCACTGCCCTCACCGTCGTCCTGCCGGGCGGACAGCGCTTCGGCCCGGCCGACGCCAAGGTCTGCATCAAGCTGCGCGAACTGGCGCCGCTGGCGCACATCGCGAGCGGCGAGGTCGGCCGCGTCGCACAGGATTACGTCGAAGGGCATCTCGACTTCGACGGCAGCGTGCGCGACCTGATGGACGTCGCGGCGCAGATGATCGAGTCCGACCCGACCGCCGCGCACGCCGACCGCGGGGCGATCGGCTGGTGGCGCGGCATCGCGCGCCTGAGCCGCTCGCGCGCGCACCACAAACCCGAGGCCGATGCGCGCCAGATTCAGTTCCACTACGACATCTCGGACGACTTCTACGCCCTCTGGCTCGACCCGCTGCGCGTCTATTCGTGCGCCTACTTCCGCGAGCCCGACATGACGCTCGGCGAAGCGCAGCAGGCCAAGCTCGACCACATCTGCCGCAAGCTGATGCTGCGCGAAGGCGAGCGCTTCCTCGACATCGGCGCCGGCTGGGGCGGGCTGCTCTTGTGGGCGGCCGAGCACTACGGCGTTCGCGCCAGCGGCATCACGCTGTCGAAGAACCAGCATGCGCACGTCAACCGCCTGATCGACGAGCGCGGGCTGCGCGGCCGGGTGACGATGGAGCTGCGCGACTACCGAGAGCTGAGCGAGGACGAGCCGTGGGAGAAGATCGCCTCGGTCGGCATGTTCGAGCACGTCGGCCGCGCGATGCTGCCGGAGTACTTCGCCAAGGTGCACCGCCTGCTCGCGCCCGGCGGGCTGATGATGAACCACGGCATCACCGCCGGCGGCACGCGAAACGAGCACCTCGGCGCCGGCATGGGCGACTTCATCGAGCGCTACATCTTCCCGGGCGGCGAACTGGAACACGCGTCGTACGTCCTCGAGGTGCTGAGCGAGGCGGGGCTCGAGGCGGTCGACCTCGAGAACCTGCGTCCGCACTATGCGCGCACGCTGTGGCACTGGAGCGACGCGCTCGAGGCGCAGCTGCCGCAGGCGCGCGACCTGACGCGCGACAGCGTCGTTCGCGCCTACCGGCTCTACCTCGCCGGCTGCGCGATGTGCTTCGAGCACGGCTGGATCTCGCTGTCGCAGATCCTCACCGCCAAGCCGACCGGCCGCGTCGCCGACGGGCCGATGCGCGGCGCACAATCGGCCTATCCGTTCAACCGCGCCTACGTCTACGCGAAGCGCTGATCCATGCTCTACAAGTTCAAGTCCAAGGCGGCCGGCGACGTCATCATGCTCGAGGAGAACGCGCACCACGTGCTGCGCATCCTCGGCCGCGAGCCGCAGGCCAAGGGCATCCTCGAAGTCGCGGCGATGCCCGCCGCGACGGCGGCGATCACGGCCGCGATCGACGAAGAAGAGCAGGCCCGCCGCGAAGCCGAGCAAGCAGCCGCCGCCAACGGCCGCAAGCTGCCGGCGCGCAGCGCCGTCACGCTGCGCCAGCGCACCTGGCCGCTGCTCGAGATGATCCGCCGCTCGCAACAGGCGGGCGAAGTCATCGTCTGGGGCGTCTGAGCCGCGGCGATGCTGGATCACGCGACGCGCGTCATCGCGATCCGCCACGGCGAGACGGCGTGGAACGCGCAGTTGCGCATGCAGGGCCAGATCGACATCGAGCTGAACGACACCGGCCAGCGCCAGGCGCTGCGGCTGGCCGAGGCGCTCGCCGATTCCGGCATCACGCGCCTGTACGCGAGCGACCTGCGGCGTGCGATACAGACCGCGCAGCCGATCGCCGCGCGCTGCGGCGTCGCGCTCGACACCGATCGCGGCCTGCGCGAGCGCAACTTCGGCGTCTTCGAGGGCCAGCGCTGGGTCGATCTCGAACGCCTGTGGCCGGATGAGGCGCGGCGCTGGCGCGAACGCAACGGCGACTTCGCGCCCGACGGCGGCGAGTCGCTCGCCGCCTTCAATGCGCGCTGCGTCGAAAGCGCGGCGAGGCTCGCCGCGCGCCATCCGGGCGAGACGATCGCACTCGTCGTCCACGGCGGCGTGCTCGACTGCCTGTACCGCGCCGCCGTGCGCATCCCGCTCGGGACGCCGCGCAACTGGCAGCTCGGCAACGCGAGCATCAACCGGCTGCTCTTCAACGGCGAGGCGTTCACGCTCGTCGGCTGGAGCGACACCCGGCATCTGGACGCGGCACTCGACGACACCGACGAGTCGAGCGCGGCGGCCGAGCGCGCGCAATGACCGCGCCGCCGGCGCGGCCGGGCGATGCGATCGGCGCGATCGCGACACCGGCGCTCGTCATCGACCTCGACGCGCTCGAACGCAACATCGCCCGCATGGCGGCGTTCGCGCGCGAGCGCGGGCTGCGCCTGCGGCCGCATGCGAAGACCCACAAGAGCGCGCACATCGCGCGGATGCAAATCGCCGCCGGCGCAGCGGGCGTCTGCGTGCAAAAGGTCTCCGAGGCCGAGGCACTCGCCGCGCACGGCATCGATGACCTCTACATCAGCAACGAGGTCGTCGCCGCGGACCGCGTCGTGCGCGTCGCGGCGCTCGCCGGCCGGGTGCGGCTGGCGGTCGCCGTCGACTCGGCGCTCGGCATCGATCGCCTGGCGCGTGCGGTGCAGGCGGCCGGCAGCACGATCGACGTCTTCGTCGAGGTCGATGTCGGCCAGGGCCGCTGCGGCGTCGCGCCGGCCGCCGGCGCGCTGGCGCGCCGCGTCGCATCGCACGCGGGGCTGCGCTTTGCCGGCTTGCAGGCCTACCACGGCGGCGCGCAGCACATCCGCGCCAGCGCCGAGCGCGAGGCGGCGATCCGCCGCGCCGTCGCGGCGGCGAGCGCGGCGCGCGCCGCGGTCACTGCGGCGGGCGTCGCCTGCCCGCTCGTCACCGGCGCCGGCAGCGGCAGCTTCGCGTTCGAGGCGGCGAGCGGCGTCTACGGCGAGCTGCAGCCGGGCTCGTACGTCTTCCTCGACCGCGACTACGCCGCCAACGAAGCGGCGCCGAGCGCACCCGCGTTCGAGCACGCGCTCTTCGTGCTGTCTCGCGTCATGAGCCGGGGCGAGGCGCATGCCGTCGTCGACGCCGGCCACAAGTCGCACGCGATCGATTCGGGCCTGCCGGCGGTCTGGGGCCGCGACCTCGACTTCGCCAACGGCGGCGACGAGCACGGCATCCTGCTGCCGCGCGCCGGCAATACGGACGCTCTACCGACGCTCGACGATATTGTCTGGCTCGTGCCCGGCCACTGCGACCCGACGGTCAACCTGCACGACCACTACGTCGCCCTGCGCGGCGGGTTGCAGTACGGCGTCGTCGAGGTCGTCTGGGCAGTCGATGCGCGCGGCTGTGTCGCCTGAAGATCAGAGCGAGGCGGCACTGCAGCCGGAGTCGGCCGGCTTGCACACGCGCAGCCGGCCGGCCGGGTTCGAGATGATGCGCCTTGTTTCGTCGCCGTTCGTGAAGTCGAGCGACGACGACTGGAACGCGCCCGACAGCAGCCGCGGATAGCCCGAGCCGTTGAACATCAGGTAGAACTTGCCGTTGTCGGGATCCTTGAAGCCCTCGGGTGCGCTGCCCGTCACCGCGGTCACCGCCTCGGGCACCTTCGGTTCGCAGGACAGGATGTCGTCGCCCGAATTCAGGCTCTGCGAGGCGTCGTTGTCGACGAACACGACCCAGCCCTTGGTCCAGTCGTCGCCCCAGGTCGCGCAGTCGGCCGAGGGCACGACGAGCGTGTTGCGACCGCGCTTCATCGCCTCGCTGCGCGCCGACGAGAGCGACGCCAGCAGCGTGTTGGCGACGCCCGTCAGCTCGGAGTTGCGCTGGAACGCGGTGAAGCTCGGCGCTGCGAGCGTGAGGATGACGACGATGATCGCGACGGTCGTCAGCAGCTCGATCAGCGTGAAGCCGCCGGCGCGGCGATGGCGGTCATGCCGCACCCCGCGTTGGCGGCCGCCAGCCAAGCGTCGCCGGTCGCGAACCACTGGCAGCTTCATTTCCAGCACACCTGTGGCTTGTCGCCGGTGCAGTCGCGCGGCCCGGTGCTCATGATGCGCAGCGTTCCGCCATCGTCGTCGGTGAACTGCGGCACGGCGACGACGCGCACGCATTCGCGCAGCGAAGGCGCGGGCGAGCCGGGGCAGGCCTCGGCGCCGATCTTGTACGCCGGACTGGCTGCGTTGTCGCCCGAGAAGGTCTTGAACGCGACGCCCGTCGCGCCGGGCGTGACGGCGAGGTAGCTGCCGGTCTGCGTCAGGTAGCGCTCCTGCTGCTGCATGAAGTCGATCAGCGCGGTACGGCCTTCGGCGCGCTTGCCCTTTCGCACCGAGTCCTGATACGAGGGGTAGGCAATCGCGGCGAGGATGCCGACGATCGCGACCGTGATCATCAGCTCGATCAGCGTGAAGCCGCGGCGCGCCGGCGCGCGTGCGCATTGCGTCATGGCGCCGCCCTCACTTCCTCGTAGTTGTTGATCTGGCGCCAGCTCATGCGGAAGACCGTCGCCACCGCCGTCGTGCTCTGCAGGTTCTTCAGCGATCCGGAACCCTGCAGCACGATGCGGCCGGTCGTCGTACGCGTGCCCTGGTCGACCGAGTTGCTCTTGGTCAGTTCGTCGGTGCCGACCGCGAGCACGAACGGCTCGCCGAGGATGCCGACGTCCGAAGTCACACTCGATCCGGTGCCGGTGAAGAGGTTGATTTCGTAACTGCGGCCGCTGCCCAGCTCGCAACTCGTCGCCGGCGGGATCACGGTGCCGGAATAGACCTTGTCGCCGAACACGGTGAAGCTGCTGATCTGGCGCTCGCCGGTCGATGCCGAACTCGGCATGTCGAAGTACCAACCCGATCGCTTGCTGGTGTCGCCGTCGTCGAGCGGCCGGCCCCAGGTGAACGCGCTGTTCGTGATCGTGCCGCCGGTGCTCGCGGTCGCCATCTGCAAGCGGCCGCGGCCGGCGATCGCGCTCACGGGCGACCCCGAATCGGGCGTCGCCGAGTTGTTGTCGAGCAGCGCGTAGACCGACTGCGCCTTGAACGGCCCGGCGTTGTCGCTCGTCTCGAGGTACTTGCCGGTGCCGAAAGCGACGATCAGCGTGCGGTTCGGGCCGTACGCGAGATAGGGTTGCATCGTGATCGGCTGCAGGTTGGCCGAGCCGTCTTTCGCGATGTACATCGGGATCGGCGAGCTGCCGTCGCTGTAGAAACTCAGCTTGGCGAGCGACCAGTCGGTGGGGTACTTGTTCGTGAAGTCGAGCTTCCACAGGTTGCCCTGCAGGTCGCCGGCGAACAGCAGCCGCGTCTCGTCGGCAAGCCCGCTCGTCGTCGTGAAGTTGGCGACGCCGGAGGCGATCGTCGTCGTCGCGATCGGCAGCTCGATCTTGTAGTAGTTGGTGCCCTGCACCCAGGCATCGCCCGGCGCCTTCGCGAGGTCGAGGATGAAGATCGCCGGCTTGCCGGTCGTGCTGTAGTGCCCGTCGTCGACGTAGTTGTTGACGCCGCCGGCGATCACGGCGTAGTACTTGTAGGTCGTCGCGCTGTCCTTGAACTTCAGGATCGCCGGGCGGCCGATCACGTTGCCGAGCGACGCATCGTCCTTGTCGGTGAACTCCCACATCACCTTGCTCGCGTCGAAGTCCGACGGGTCGCTCACGTCGAGTGCGTAGACACCCTGGCCGCCACCGCCGGTGCCGCCGACGAGCACGGTCTTCCAGTCCGAGCCGACCTTCGCCTCGGCGACGACGGGGCTCGCATCGACATAGGTCTGGTGCTGGTAGGTCGTCGACGACAGCGCGTTCAGGCGCGGCACGATCCAGCTCGGGATGTAGCCGAACAGCTCGGTGCCGTTGTCGGAATCGAACGCGTGCAGCATGCCATCGTTGGCGCCGACAAAGAGCGTCTTCACGCGGTCCTTGTACGTCTGGGCGAAGCCCGCCACGTAGCCGGCATCGTTGATGCGCAAGGTCGGTGCGCCGGAATACGCGACGCCCGAATTGACGATGTCGCCGAGGACCTTGCCGCGCTTGCGCAGCGTACCGTTGGGCGCCTCCTTCGTGCGCACGCCGCGCACGAAGTCGAGCCGATCCTGGCCGACGCTCTCGGCGTCCGGCGTGTTGCCCCCCGGCGGAAGGCGCAGGAAGTTCTTGGCGTCGGCATCGAGGCTCGCCCACGTGAACTCGGTCGCCGCCGACGAATCGGGCGTCGTCTTGCCGACGTAGATCTTGCGCGTCGCTGGATCCCTCGCGTCGAGCACCGTCGCGGCGGTCCACGGCGCACTGTCCGCATCGCCGATCTGGATGTCGTGGTCGCCGACCATGGTGACCGGATACGGGATCAGGTCGCCGCTCCAGTCGGCCGGGTCGAACTGGGCCTGGAAGATGAAGCCGCCGACCGATGTCAGGCGCTGCGTCGAGATCGCGCCGCCGGCGATGCTGTTGGCCTCCTTCGCGATGTTGGCGAAGATGTTGTCGAGCGCATCGAGCACGCCGCGCGCCGAACTCGACAGGAAGTAGTTCTTCGCGTCGTTGTAGCCGTCGCTGCCCGCGCGCGCCCAGTTCTCGTTCGTGTCGCTTCCGTCGGCAGCCTTGAACGGATTTCCGGTGCCGCTCGCATCCTTGAATCCGCCGTACTTGGCAGCGAGGAAGAACTGGTTCTGCATGTGGGCCGAATGGGACGTCTGCTGAGCGTACTCGTTCACGTCGAGCACATAGGTCGTGACGCGCATGCCCAGGCGTCGCTTGTCGGCGTCGGACCAGTTCGCACCGCGGATGTCGTGCGTGTTCGCCCAGTACGCGGCACCCGCCATGTAGTACGACGCATGATCGGCCCCGATGTCCTGGTTCTCCATTCCCCAGCGCGCCGTGTTGGCCGGATTGAAGTTGCTCACCGTTTGCGTCACTCCCCTGCCGTCGACATAGGTGACGGTGGTCTTGTTGGCCTCGAACGCGCCGACGACCCTGGTCCACTCCTTGAAGTTGGGTTCGTTCGCCGCATCGCTGTAGCTACGTGCGGTGTCGTTCGTGTCCGCCCGCGTATTGCCGGGGTAGTACTTGTCGTTATGCGTGTTCACGTCGCCGATCGCGACGATGTTGTTGCGCACGCACGAGTAGTCGGTCATGCCGCTGACCGCCGGATGCGGGTCGGTCCACGTCGTGTAGGTCGCAAAGCCGTCCTTCATCGCGGCATCCACAGCACGCGGGGGGGAGCCCACTGCGGACGCCGTCGGCGGCAGACCCTGGAGGTAGCGCAGCGCCTCGTAGTACAACTCGCCGACCGGGTCGTATCGCTTGTAGTTGCCCTCGGTCGGGCCGGTGCGTCCAAACTGGTTCAGATAGTTCGCGACGCCGCTCTTGCCCTCGGAAGCGGAATCGGGATTGACGACAAAGACGCCGGTATCCGTATTCCACTCCTGCACCGGGTTGGCGCCCGAGATAAGTTGGAAGTTTGCGTCGAACGCCTTCGGGCCGACGTACTTCATCGGCGCGCGCAGTACGCCACCGTTGCGCTGGTCGGGACTGGCGTTGTCGATCAGGTAGCCAAAGGCGGCAACGCGCAGTCGGTCGCTGTACTTCTGGAGGTTGCCGACCGGTTTGTAGTTGCCGTTCGGGTAGCGCGCGCAGAGATTGATGCGCGGGTCTGCCAGTTTGCCGTCGGGATCGACGTCGCACACCGAGACGCGGGCATAGAAGAAGGGATCGGAAGTCATGCCCGGCGTGCCGCCGGGCGACCAGCCGGTCGGGTCGGGGCGGGTGTAGCAGGCCTTAGGGGTACCGACCGCCGGATCGCCGAAAACGCCGTTCGAGCACGCCGTGCCGTTGTTGGCGCTCATGAACTTCCAGCGCGTATCGGCACCGTAGGCCACTTGCAGGACACCGCTGAATGCGCACGTGCCGTTCTCGGCTGAACACGCGGCCGAAAAGTCACCAGGGAGCGAACCCGAGTAGTTCGTCACCGGGCCATGAGCACTACCGCCAACGGGCGTTCCAAGGTTCGAGTTGTCCCCCGGTGAATCGCAACTTCCGGTCTTGGCGGTGCCGAAGTGGACCCGGTTGCGGCAGTTGGCGATGTAGACATCACCGGTATGGCTGCCTAGCAGCGCGGCCGGCACCGCGCCCTGCGCCACCGCGTTCGTGATCCGCTTGGACGGGAAGTTCGAGCCGTTGTAGAAGTTGCCGGGGTTGTTGTCGCTGCGCGTAGGCAGGTAGGCGCGCTGCAGCACGGTCAGCGACGCGGTATCGACGATGCGGTCGCCACCGGTCAGACCATAGCGCAGGATGTCGATTGCCGAACTGGTCGCCCAGTTCATGAAGTTGCCGGAGAAGCCGGCCCCCCCGCACTCCCGATTCGTTGCCGCGCCGATGCGATCGAAGCGGCGCAGGTTCGGGTCGGCATCGTTGTTGTAGCTGTAGCAACTTTCGGCGTCGAAGTAGCCGACGTACTCGTTGGTCGCCGCGTAGGTGTTGTCGTTGCTGGAATCCGCGCCGTTGACGTACTGTGCGCCTACCGTCGGGAACTCGACCGACAGCGCGAGCGTCAGTGTCGGCTTGGCGCGCGCGCCGCGCGCATACAGCGGCTCGGCGGCGAGCGGGATCGAAGGGATGCTCGGCGGCGCGTCGGCGCTGACGGCAACGCCGATGACGCCGGCAGCCACGAGCGCCATTGCACCGATCCGGACCCGCAGGTCACTGGCAAACTTGCGTAACGTTGTCGATGCGGTGGGCATGTTCATTCCTTCTTGAAAGCGATCTGCATCACGACCTGCACGTCCTCGCGCGGGCCGAAGCCCATCGCCGTGACGCGATACATGATCGGCGCCGGCTTGCTGCCGGTGTTCGACGCGGCGCTGCCCATCGGCGTCTGGTCGCGAACGACCTCGATCATGTAGCGCGGCACGCGCGCCGGCTTCACGCCCGTAGCTCCGGAATCGAAAGCGCGGCCGGTGAAGGTGCCGTAGGCGACCGTCGGAGCGCTGCTGCCGTCATCGAGGAAGTCGACCTGCGCCCAGACCGGCTTGCCCTCGGACGGCGCGCACAGGCCGCGGAAGTCGGCGCTCGTGTTGCAGCCGGGGACGAACTTGGAGATGTCGTCCGGCGTGAAGAGCGCGACGCGGTTCCCGGTGTACGAGTTGGGTCCGCGGATGTCGAACTGGGCGTCCATCAGCGCCGCCTCGGCCGCCTGCCAGGCGACCTGGTAGTCGCGCTCGTTGCGCGTCGTGCGTTCGCCCTGCAGCGCAATGCGCGCCGCGCCGACGCCGAGCAGCGTGACGATCACGAGCAGCATCAGCACAACGACGAGCGTGACGCCGCGTTCGCGGCGCAGGGGCATTGGGTCTCGGCGCAGGGTTGTCGGCTTCATGGGTTGCGCAGATGAACGTTGAAGACCATCGCCTGGCGAATTCGGCCGTCGGCCGGCACGGCGAGCTGCGACTTGGTGTCGGCCGACACCGAGAAACCGTCGCCGAGCACGTCGTAGGTCATGGCCGTTGCATCCCGATCCTGCGCGCCGCCTGCGGGTCCGCGAAACAGCAGGCCGATGCGCAGGCTGCGCACGCGGCGCCAGTTGCCGAGCGTCGCCTCGGTGTCGCCGGTGACGACGAGCTGAGATGCGCGCAAATAGCGGTCCGGCACCGAATCGGTCTTGCCCGACGGCGCGGCGTTGGGTGTGACGTTGTCGACGCCGTAGAGCACTTGCATCGCCTCGACCCCGGGGACGAGCGCCATCGTCCGCCACGTGCCGCCGGTGTCCCGATAGGTGCAGGCAAGCGTCGGCTCGCCTTCCGCGCTGCGAATGATGTGGAAAACGCTCGTCGACATCTCCGTGCCTTCGGGCTCGCCGACACCGGCACAGTTGATCATCGAGCCGTCGGCGACGTTCGGGTCGGTGCCCGGCGACGTACCCCAGAAGCGGATCAGCAGGATGTCGCTGCCGTTGAGGCAACTCGTGTCGGTCACGCCGCCGCAGCCGCTCGAGCGGCTGCCGTTGACGAGGCCGGTCGGCGCGGTGTCGGCAGCCAGGATCGAATCGTCGAAGCCCTCGATCGCCGGCGGCTTTTCGTCGGGCGGAACGACCGAGAAGCCGCGGCCGGCGACGTCCTCGAAGCCGGCCTGCACCGCGAGACGCTGGATCAGGTCGGACGTGAAGCGCGCGTTCTCGCGCAACTGGGCGGTCGAATCGACCGTCGTGAAGCCGTTGCGCGCGACGAGAAGCGCGGCGACCGCGGCGGCGGCGACGACGAGCCCGATGACGAGCGCGACCATCAGTTCGACGAGCGTTAGGCCCGCCTGGCGCCGCATGCCGGGCGCCGCGAGATGTCGAATGCACGGATGAATCATGTCGAACTCCCTGCTAGCACCGCGAGCACGACGCCCGGCCGCACGGCGCGCGCCAAGCCGCCGGAGCCGGGGCCGCTCGAGCCGGTCGCGGCGTGGTCGGTCGTCATCTGCGTCCAGCCGATCTTGACGACCGCCGTGCCGCCGCTGCCGCTGCAGGCCCACCGCGGCAGGCCGGCGCTGTCGTACGGCGCGTCGTCGACGCAGACCGAGACGCGCGCGCCCGGCAGTTCGGCGTCGAGCCGCGCCAGCCAGTCGCGGATCTGGAAGGCGGCGACTTCCTTCGTCGTCGGACACGATCCGGAGAAGCAGTTCGTCCCCGCCGACGGCAGCGTGCCGGTGAAATCGACGAGGTACGGGTTGTCGGCGCTCGAGGTCAGGATCGCGATGTCCTTGTTGCCGCGCATCATCTCGGCCAGCTCGCGCGCCAGCCGCGTCGCCGAGGCCTGATAGCGCGCCTCCTTGTTCGACTGCAGCGCCGCCGCCTGCAGGCCGACGACGCCGAGCATGCCGAAGCACAGCACGACGATCGCGACCAGGCTCTCGATCATCGTCATGCCGCGTTCGCCCCGGCCCGATGGGCCAGCAGATCGACGCTGGCGAAAGTGCAGTGGTTTCATGACGGTTCAGCGTGTGGTTCCGACCATGCGTGCACAAGGCGCGCACCTCGGTCGTTCGTTATCGGCGATCGGCGGCGGGCCTGTAGGCCGCCGCATCGATCGATCGGTGCGCCAGTATCCCGGCCCGGGCCTTGTGCGGCCAGCCCGCTCGTCGCCACGCATTCGACCGTTTGTCGCGCGGCGGCGCGCGTTTCGTGGACTGCGTCACGCCCGGTACGCCGACTACGGGTGAACCCTGATGCGAAAGCCGGCCCCCTGCAGTCTTGGCGCCTGCGCGCGGCTGATGAAGATCGGCCTCCACGCATCGGCGTTCGATCATGTCGCGCTCCGGATCGTCGGCCTGTTGTTCGAAAGCCCGGGGCGCAACGCAATCCGGCCAGCGCGTGGCTAGGACAAACACCGAGGCGGCGCGCGCAGCGGTATTGCGGCAGCTATCATCGGCCGCGCTTCGGGCACTGCCCGCAGATGCAGCAGCACGAAGGCCCCGAACGCATGAGCAACGAGTTCATCCTCGAAACCCGCAATCTGACGAAGGAGTTCAAGGGCTTCGTCGCGGTCGACGGCGTGAACCTGAAAGTGCGGCGCGGCAGCATCCACGCGCTGATCGGCCCGAACGGCGCCGGCAAGACGACGTGCTTCAACCTGCTGACCAAGTTCCTCGACCCGACGCGCGGCAACATCCTGTTCGAGGACCACGACATCACGCGCGAGACGCCGGTGCAGATCGCCCGCCGCGGCGTGATCCGCAGCTTTCAGATCTCGGCCACCTTCCCGCACCTGACGGTGCTCGAGAACGTGCGCGTCGCGCTGCAGCGCCGGCTCGGCAGCGCGTTCCACTTCTGGCGCAGCGAGCGCACCCTCGAGCAGCTCCATCCACGCGTGCTCGAACTGCTCGAGACGGTCGGCCTGCGCGAGTATGCCGCCGAGATGACGGTGAACCTGCCCTACGGCCGCAAGCGCGCGCTCGAGATCGCGACGACGCTCGCGATGGATCCGAAGCTGATGCTGCTCGACGAGCCGACGCAGGGCATGGGCCACGAGGACGTCGAGCTGGTGACGCAGCTGATCAAGAAGGTCGCCGCCAACCGCACCGTGCTGATGGTCGAGCACAACATGAGCGTCGTGTCGTCGATCGCCGACCGCATCACCGTGCTGGCGCGCGGCGCGGTGATCGCCGAAGGCCCGTACGCCGAGGTCTCGCGCGACCCCGAGGTGCTGCAGGCCTACATGGGCAGCGAGCACGCCGAACTGCAGGGCGCGCATGGCTGAAACCCTGCTCGAGATGAAGGGCGTGCACGCCTGGTACGGCGAATCGCACATCCTGCACGGCGTCAACCTGACGGTGAGGAAGGGCGAGGTCGTGACGCTGCTCGGCCGCAACGGCGCCGGGCGCACGACGACGCTGAAAGCGATCCTCGGCCTCGTCGGCCGGCGCAACGGATCGATCCGCATCGAAGGCGTCGAGACGGCCGCCCTGCCGCCGCACCGCATCGCGCACCTGGGGCTCGGTTACTGCCCCGAGGAGCGCGGCATCTTCACCAGCCTGTCGTGCGAGGAAAACCTGCTGCTGCCGCCGCCGGTGGCCGAAGGCGGCATGGGGCTGGACGAAATCTACGCGATGTTCCCCAACCTGAAGGAGCGCCGCATGAGCCCGGGCGGCCGCCTGTCGGGCGGCGAGCAGCAGATGCTCGCAGTGGCGCGCATCCTGCGCACCGGCGCCAAGCTGCTGCTGCTCGACGAGATCTCCGAAGGCCTGGCGCCGGTCATCGTGCAGACCCTGGCGCGCATGATCCAGCAGCTGCGCGAGCGCGGCTTCACGATCCTGATGGTGGAGCAGAACTTCCGCTTCGCCGCCCCGCTGGCCGACCGCTTCTACATCATGGAGCGCGGCCTCGTCCAACGCGAACTCGGCGCCGCCGAACTGCAGGATCAGATGCCGCTGCTGCATCAGCTCCTGGGCGTCTGAGTCCCTTCCGTTCAACAGTTCATCGTCACCTCGAGGAGACAGTCCCCATGAAACTCAAGTTGCTGTTCACCCTGCTCGCCGCCGCCGGACTCGCCGGCGCGGCGCAAGCGGAAATCTCCGGTGGCGTCGTGAAGATCGGCGTCCTGAGCGACATGTCCGGCCCCTACGCCGACCTGTCGGGCCCGGGCTCGGTGGTCGCCGCCAAGATGGCGGCCGAGGACTACGTCAAGGCCACCGGCTCGAAGCTGAAGATCGAGATCGTCTCCGCCGACCACCAGAACAAGCCCGACGTCGGCTCGAGCATCACGCGCAAGTGGATCGACGCCGACGGCGTCGACATGATCCTCGACGTGCCGACCTCGTCGGTCGCGCTGGCCGTCGCGCAGGTCGTCAAGGAGAAGAACAGCGTGATGGTCAACTCGACCGGCGGCTCGTCGGACCTGACCGGCAAGTCGTGCACCCCCAACACCGTGCACTGGACGTACGACACCTGGATGCTGGCGCACGGCACCGGCTCGGCGGTCGTCAAGAGCGGGGGCGACACCTGGTTCTTCCTGACCGCCGACTACGCGTTCGGCCACGCCCTCGAGCGCGACACCGCGGCCGTCGTCAAGGCCTCGGGCGGCAAGGTGCTGGGCGACGTCAAGGTGCCGCTCGGCACGCAGGACTTCTCGTCGTTCCTGCTGCAGGCGCAGACGTCGAAGGCGAAGGTCATCGGCCTCGCGAACGCCGGCGCCGACACGATCAACTCGATCAAGCAGGCGTCCGAGTTCGGCATCGTCAAGGGCGGCCAGAAGATGGCCGGCCTGCTCGTGTTCATCAGCGACATCCACGGCCTGGGCCTGCAGACCGCACAGGGCCTGCAACTGACCGAGACCTTCTACTGGGACATGAACGAGGGCACGCGCGCCTGGTCCAAGCGTTTCGGCTCGCTGCACGGCGGCAAGATGCCGACGATGGTGCAGGCCGGCGTCTACGCCGGGCTGCTGCACTACCTGAAGGCGGTCGATGCGATCCAGGAGGACAAGGACGGCGCCAAGGTGGTGGCCGAGATGAAGAAGCTGCCGACCGACGATCCGCTGTTCGGCAAGGGCATGATCCGCATCGACGGCCGCAAGATCCATCCGGCCTATCTGTTCGAGGTCAAGAAGCCGAGCGAGTCCAAGTACCCCTGGGACTACTACAAGCTCGTCGCGACCATTCCGGCCGACCAGGCGTTCCGCCCGCTCAACGAGGGCGGTTGCCCGCTCGTCAAGTAAGCGCGCCGCAGCGGTAGAGCAAGGGCAGGCAAGGCAGCCATGGAGATCTTCGGCATCCCGATCCAGGCCATGATGGGGCAGCTCCTCATCGGCCTGATCAATGGCTCCTTCTATGCCCTGCTCTCGTTGGGCCTGGCCGTCATCTTCGGCATGCTCAACATCATCAACTTCGCCCACGGTGCGCAGTACATGATGGGGGCGTTCGCCGCCTATCTGCTGCTCGCCAAGCTGGGCCTGAACTACTGGTGGTCGCTGCTCATCGTGCCGCTACTGGTCGGCGCCTTCGGCGTGCTCATCGAGCGCACGATGCTCAAGCCGCTGTACAAGCTCGACCACATCTACGGCCTGCTGCTGACCTTCGGCCTGGCGCTGATCCTCGAGGGCCTCTTTCGCAACGAGTACGGCGCCTCCGGCCTGCCGTATGCGATCCCGCCGCAGCTCGGCGGCGGCGTCAACCTCGGCTTCATGTTCCTGCCGAACTACCGCGGCTGGGTCATCGTCGCGTCGCTCGTCGTCTGCCTCGCGACCTGGTACGTCATCGAGCGCACCCGGCTCGGCGGCTACCTGCGCGCGGCGACCGAGAACCCGCAACTGGTGCAGGCCTTCGGCATCAACGTGCCGCGCATGATCACGCTGACCTACGGCTTCGGCGTCGCGCTCGCGGCGCTGGCCGGCGTGATGGCGGCGCCGATCTACCAGGTCAGCCCGCAGATGGGATCGCACCTGATCATCGTCGTCTTCGCGGTGGTCGTGATCGGCGGCATGGGTTCGATCCTCGGCGCCATCGTCACCGGCTTCGGGCTCGGGCTGATCGAGGGCCTGACCAAGGTCTTCTACCCCGAGGCGTCGACGACGGTGATCTTCGTCATCATGGCGATCGTGCTGCTGCTGCGGCCGGCGGGCCTGTTCGGGACCCAGAAATGAACGCTCCGTCCGCGGCATCCGGCAGACGCACCGATCTGATCGCCTTCGCCGTGCTGGCGCTCGGGCTGGCGATCGCGCCGGCCGTCGTCTATCCGGTCTTCATGATGAAGGTGATGTGCTTCGCGCTCTTTGCGTGCGCCTTCAACCTGCTGCTCGGCTTCGGCGGCCTGCTCTCGTTCGGCCACGCGATGTTCCTCGGCTCCGCGGGCTACGTCTGCGCGCACGCGGCCAAGGTCTGGGGCTTCACGCCGGAACTCGCGATCCTCGCCGGCACCGCCAGCGCGGCGCTGCTCGGCTGGCTGGCGGGGCTGCTCGCGATCCGCCGCCAGGGCATCTACTTCGCGATGATCACGCTCGCGCT
>JBDHSE010000403.1:0-2954 GCA_039807955.1 Ideonella sp.
ACGTGGCGCGCTGGCGCGCGCGGGCCCTGGCTGCTGCGCTCCTCGGCGCCCCGCAGGCGCATCGCGTCCTGCCCCGCACCGGCTTCGCAGAACCGGTATTGGCATGCGTCGAACACACTCCGCGCCTCCCTCGCGGCAGGCGGCACCCGGCAGGGGCGATTTGTGCGGCGACGAGGAACGCAGCACCGGGGTCGGCGCGCGCAGCGCGCTTCCCCTCTGACTTGCCGCGTCTGTCCGAACGCAGCGCCCGCAGGGCGCGAAGTGAGTTACGCGGCACGACCCCGGTGCGAGTACCGCAGTGCAGTCGCCGCGCAGCGGCGACCGCCGCAGCATGAGCCCCTGGCGGGTGCCGCCTGACGCGACGCGCCTGCGACTCGCAAGCCTGCATTCAGCGGCGGCTGTCGCACACCGACAGTTGCTACGCGCTCGTTGAATGCTGCTCGTGACCTGGCGTGCACGCGCCTCGATGAGAAAGACAGCGGAAGTTCAGCGCCAGAGGTCCACCGTCTGCCCCGCGGCGCGCATGCGGTCGGCCTTGGCGCGGACGTAGCGCTGGAACTCTGGCTCGGTGCGGTAGGCGCCGCTCGCGACGTATTCGAGGCTCGTCGCGAGGTGGAACGGGCGCAGGTAGCCGTCGATGCGATACACCTCGCGGTTGCTGGCGTCGAAGAAGACGATCGTCGGCGTGAAGGTGACGGCAAGCAGGCGCGCGAAGTCCTGCGCCGTCGTCTTGCGGCCGTCGGGCGCGATGACTTCGCGCGGATCGGCGAGCGCGAAGCGGGCGACGTCGAAGCGATCGAGCTGCGCGCGCACCTCGGGGCGCTTGAAACCTTCGGCGTGCAGCTCGTCGCACGGCTGGCAGTGGCGCGTCTCGAACAGCACTGCGAGCGGCCTGGCGCCCGGCTTGCGGCGCAGGTCGAACGGTGGCTGCATCAGGAACGGCTCGTCGGCGAGCTTGGGGCTGGCTTCGTCCTTGACGTGCGCGGCGAGGTAGTCGCCGAGCGACTGCTTGCCTTCCATCTTCGCTGCGACGTAGTCGAGCGCGGCCGAGAAGCGGTGCGGCGCGTAGTAGCCGTTCAGGCGGGCGACGATGCGCCCGCGCTCGTCGAGGAAGAGGATGGTCGGCGTGAACTGGACCTTCAGCGCCCGCGCCAGTTCCTTCTCGGTCATCCTGCGGCCGTCGGTCCACGTCAGCTCGCGGTCGCCCCACAGGTTGAGCGCGATGGCGACGAAGTTGCGCCGCGTCTTGTCGACGATGTCGCGCTGGCTGAAGTTGTTTCGCATCAGCTCGCGGCAGTAGGGGCAGCCGTCCTGGCCGAAGTAGACGAGCAGGCGCTTGCCTTCGCGGGCGGCGGCGGCCACTTCGTCGGGGAAGTCGAGGAAGCCCTCACTGAACCAGCGCGGGATGTCGATCGCGTGCGGCGACGCGTCCTGCGCCGCGGCGGGCAGCGCCGGCGCGAAGGCCAGCAGCAGCACTGCGGCAAGCCCGGCCAGCATCTGTCGCATCGTCGTCATCGTGCCTCCCGGCGCCGTTCGCGCCTGCGGTTTCAATCGACGAAGAAGTCGGGGATGAAGGTCTTCGTTCCCGGCTTGACAGAGTACTTCTCGAGGTCGGTCACGCCGTGCCGGGCGAGCAGCTCGTCGTCGATGAAGAAGTTGCCGCTCGTCGTCTTCGCGTCGCTGGTGAGGATCAGGTAGGCGGCGTCGGCCAGGATCTCGGGCTTGCGGCACATGTCGACGTTGACGCCGGGGATCATCTGCAGCGCGGCGGTCGCGATCGCGGTGCGCGGCCACAGCGAATTGACGCCGATGCCGAGCGGGCGGAACTCTCCCGCGTGGCCGAGCGTGCATTCGCTCATGCCGTACTTCGCCATCGTGTACGCCACGTGGCCCTTGAACCAGTGCTCCTTCATCGACAGCGGCGGGCTCATGTTCAGCACGTGCGGGTTGCGCCCCGCCTGCGCGCTCTTCGTCAGTTCGGCGAGGCACGCCTGCGTGCACAGGAAGGTGCCGCGCACGTTGACGGAAAACATCAGGTCGAAGCGCTTCATCGGCGTCGCCGGGGTCGGCGTCAGGCTGATCGCGCTCGCGTTGTTGACGAGGATGTCGATGCCGCCGAAGCGTTTCACCGCCGCGTCGACCGCGGCGAGCACGCTCGCCTCGTCGCGGATGTCGCACTGCTGCGCCAGCGCCTTGCCGCCGGCAGCCTCGATCTCGGCGGCGGCACTGTGGATCGTCCCCGGCAGCTTGGGGTTCGTCTCGGTCGTCTTGGCGGCGATGACGATGTTCGCGCCGTCGGCCGCGGCGCGCTTGGCGATCGCCAGGCCGATGCCGCGCGACGCGCCGGTGATGAAGAGGGTCTTGCCTTCGAGCGTGCTCATGTGCGTTTCTCCGCAGCGGTCAGATTCAGTTTCGAGATGTGCAGCGCGAGCGCCTCGCCGCAGGTGCGGTACACCGGCTCGCCCGGGTGAAAGCCGTCGGCCGCCATCGACGCGGGGCCGAGCTCGACGTCGATCACGGCGTGCGACACATCGCTGCGCGTCGCCGCCCAGCGCGCGATCGCCTCGTCGTGGCGGTGCGCCTCGGCGCCCATCACGTTGCGCAGCGGGCTCGGCAAGAGCGGGAAGCGCTCGACCGGCGGCAGCGGCGCGTAGACGACGTGCGCGACGCCGCGCTCGGCGAGCAGCCAGTCGGCGAGCGCAGCGCGCTGGGCGAGGACGCGGCGCAGCGGCACGCGCTCGATGACGTCGTTGACGCCGGTGACGACGACGGCGACGTCGGATGCGGGCAGGGCCTGCTCGCGCAGCATCTCGAACACCTGCTGCGTCGTGAAGCCCGAGTGCGCAAGCAGGCTCCAGCGCACCGGCCGCCCGACGCGGCGATGCAGCGCGCGCGTCAGGTAGCCGGCGAGCGCCTGCTCCTGGCGCGCGACTCCGACGCCGGCGGCCGACGAA
>JBDHSE010000404.1:0-2944 GCA_039807955.1 Ideonella sp.
CGCTCGTCATGGTGCCGATCAACGAGTTCGGCACCGAGGAACAAAAGCGCAAGTACCTGCCCAAGCTCGCGACCGGCGAGACAATAGGCTGCTTCGGCCTGACCGAGCCGAACCACGGCTCCGACCCCGGCAGCATGATCACCCGCGCGCGCAAGACCGACGGCGGCTGGAACCTGACCGGCTCGAAGATGTGGATCACCAACAGCCCGATCGCCGACGTCTTCGTCGTCTGGGCCAAGGACGACGAAGGCGCGATCCGCGGCTTCATCCTCGAGAAGGGCTGGAAGGGTCTGTCCGCGCCGGCGATCCACGGCAAAGTGGGCCTCAGGGCGTCGATCACCGGCGAGATCGTGATGGACGAGGTGTTCTGCCCCGACGAGAACGCCTTCCCCGACGTGCGCGGTCTGAAGGGCCCGTTTACCTGCCTGAATAGCGCGCGCTACGGCATCGCCTGGGGCGCGCTCGGCGCGGCCGAGGACTGCTGGCACCGCGCGCGCCAGTACACGCTGGACCGCAAGCAGTTCGGCCGCCCGCTCGCCGCCAACCAGCTGATCCAGAAGAAGCTCGCCGACATGCAGACCGAGATCACGCTCGGCCTGCAGGGGTGCCTGCGCCTCGGGCGGATGAAGGACGAGGGCACGGCCGCCGTCGAGATCACTTCGATCATGAAGCGCAACAGCTGCGGCAAAAGCCTCGACATCGCGCGCATGGCACGCGACATGATGGGCGGCAACGGCATCAGCGACGAGTTCGGCGTCGCCCGCCACCTCGTCAACCTCGAGGTCGTCAACACCTACGAAGGCACGCACGATGTCCACGCGCTGATCCTCGGCCGCGCGATCACCGGCATTGCGGCGTTCGCGAACTGAAGTGAAACCACAGGTCGAGCAGCTCGTTCGGCGTCGGCCCGTGCGGCACGAGCCCCTCACCCCTACCCTCTCCCCGAGGGGAGAGGGAGTCGGCCTGCTCCACCGGCCACGCACCCGCGACGGCGTTGGCCTGCTCCCTCTCCCGCGCGCGGGAGAGCGTTGGGTCGTCTTGGCGTCGTGTCGGACGCGTAAGCCCCCTCTCCTGCGCGCGGGAGGGGGTTGGGGCGAGGGTCAGCAGCCCCGCCGCACTTTTGCCTTCGTCGACAAGCGTTCAGCACGGTGGAGCAACTGAAATGGAAGAGCCAGCCCAACGCCGTGCCCCGCTCGCCGGCATCCGCGTCCTCGACCTGTCGCGCGTTCTTGCCGGACCCTGGTGCGGGCAGTTGCTCGCCGATCTCGGCGCCGATGTCGTCAAGGTCGAGCGCCCCGAAGGCGGCGACGACACGCGGGCCTGGGGGCCGCCGAACCTGAAGGACGCCGCCGGCAACGCGACGAGCGAGTCGGCCTACTACCTCTGCACGAACCGAAACAAGCGCTCGATCACGATCGACATCGCGCAACCGGCGGGCCAGGCGCTGATCCGCCGCCTCGCGGCGCAGGCCGACGTCGTCATCGAGAACTTCAAGCTCGGCGGACTCGCGAAGTACGGGCTCGACTACGCCGCGCTCTCGCAGACGAACCCGCGGCTCGTCTACTGCTCGATCACCGGCTTCGGCCAGACCGGGCCCTACGCGCCGCGCGCCGGCTACGACCTGCTGATCCAGGGCATGGGCGGGCTGATGTCGATCACCGGCCGCGCCGACGGCGACGAAGGCGCCGGCCCGCAGAAGGTCGGCGTCGCGCTCACCGACATCATGACCGGGCTGTACGCGACGATCGCGGTGCAGGCCGCGCTCGCCGAGCGCGAACGCTCGGGTCGCGGCCAGCACATCGACCTCGCGCTGCTCGACGTGCAGATCGCGTGCCTCGCGAACCAGGCTTCGAACTTTCTGGCCGGCGGCGTCGTGCCGCGCCGCATGGGCAACGCGCATCCGAACATCGTGCCGTACCAGGACTTCCAGACCGCCGACGGCTACATGATCCTCGCCGTCGGCAACGACGCCCAGTTCGCGCGCTTTTGCGACCTCGCCGGCCACGCCGAGTGGGCGCGCGACGAGCGATTCACGACCAACCCGCAGCGGGTCGCGCACCGGGGTGAACTGATCGCGTTGATCCGCGAAGCGACGCTTAAGCGAACGACGCGCGAATGGGTCGCCTCCCTCGAAGCGGCGGGCGTCCCCTGCGGGCCGATCAACCGAATCGACCAGGTGTTCGACGACGAGCAGGTGCGATCGCGCGGCCTGCGTATCGAACTGCCGCACCCGGCGGCCGGCGTCGTGCCGCTCGTCGCGAACCCGATCCGGCTGTCCGAGACGCCGATCGAGTACCGCCGCGCGCCGCCGATGCTCGGCGAGCATTCACGGCAAGTGCTGCGCGACTGGCTGGGCGACGAGGAGGCCGCAGCTGGCGCCGCCGCACCCACCGAGCCCCACGCCTGATCACTGCTCGGCGAACGCGCGTTCGATGACGAACGCGCCCGGCGTCGAGGTGTTGCCTTCCTCGAAGTGCCTGTCCTCGAGCAGCTTCTTCAGGTCGCGCAACATCCCCGGGCTGCCGCAGATCATGACACGATCTTCCTTCGGGTCGATGTCGGGCAAGCCGAGGTCGGCGAACAGCTTGCCGCTCGTGATGAGATCGGGAATCCGGCCCTGGGTGTGGAATTCCTCGCGCGTGACTGTCGGGTAGTAGCGCAGTTGCGTCGACACCATGTCGCCGAGGAACTCGTGCGCCGGCAGGTACTGGGTGAGCACCTCGTGGTAGGCGAGCTCGTCGACGATGCGCACGCCGTGGACGAGGACGATCTGCTCGAACTGCTCGTAGACGGACGGATCGCGAACGATGCTCATGAACGGCGCCAAACCCGTTCCGGTCGAGAGCAGATAAAGCCGCTTGCCGGGCAGCAGGTAGTCGACGACGAGCGTCCCGGTCGGCTTGCGGCCGACGATGATGGTGTCGCCGGGCTGGATGTGCTGCAG
>JBDHSE010000405.1:0-2928 GCA_039807955.1 Ideonella sp.
GCCCAGCTCATCCACGACCTGAAGAACGCGAACCAGCGCGCGAGCATCAGCGTCAAGCTCGTCAGTGAAGTCGGCGTCGGCACCGTCGCCGCCGGCGTCGCGAAGGCCAAGGCCGACCATGTCGTCATCGCCGGCCACGACGGCGGCACCGGCGCGTCGCCGTGGTCGAGCATCAAGCACGCCGGCACGCCGTGGGAGCTGGGCCTGGCCGAGACGCAGCAGACACTCGTCTTGAACCGCCTGCGCGGGCGCATCCGCGTCCAGGCCGACGGCCAGATGAAGACCGGGCGCGACGTCGTGATCGGCGCGCTGCTCGGCGCCGACGAGTTCGGCTTCGCGACGGCGCCGCTCGTCGCCGAGGGCTGCATCATGATGAGGAAGTGCCACCTCAACACCTGCCCGACCGGCGTCGCGACGCAGGACCCGGTGCTGCGCGCGAAGTTCTCAGGGCGGCCCGAGCACGTCGTCAACTACTTCTTCTTCGTCGCCGAGGAGGCGCGGCGCATCATGGCGCAGCTCGGCGCGCGAACGTTCGACGAGCTGATCGGCCGCAGCGACCTGCTCGACACGCGCCAGGGCATCGCCCACTGGAAGGCCTGCGGGCTCGACTTCAGCCGCATCTTCCAGCAGCCGGCGGCGCCGCCCGAGGTGCCGCGCCGCCAAGTCGAGGAGCAGGACCACGGCCTCGAGGGCGCGCTCGACGTGCGGCTGATCGAGAAGTGCCGCCCCGCGCTCGAGCGCGGCGAGAAGGTGCAGTTCATGGAGGAAGTGCGCAACGGCCACCGCACGGTCGGCGCGATGCTGTCGGGCGAACTCGTGCGCCGCCATCCGGAAGGCCTGCCCGACCAGACGATCTTCATCCAGATGGAAGGCACCGGCGGCCAGAGCTTCGGCGCGTTCCTCGCGAAGGGCATCACGCTCTACCTGATCGGCGACGCCAACGACTACACCGGCAAGGGCCTGTCGGGCGGGCGCCTCATCGTGCGGCCGAGCATCGAGTTTCGCGGCGACGCGACGAGGAACATCATCGTCGGCAACACCGTGCTCTACGGCGCGACGAGCGGCGAGGCGTTCCTGCGCGGCGTCGCCGGCGAGCGCTTCGCGGTGCGGCTGTCGGGCGCGACGGCGGTCGTCGAAGGCACCGGCGACCACGGCTGCGAGTACATGACGGGCGGCACCGCCGTTGTCCTCGGCGCAACCGGCCGCAACTTCGCCGCTGGCATGAGCGGCGGTGTCGCCTACGTCTACGACGAGGATGCGAGCTTCGCCAAGCGCTGCAACCAGGCGATGGTCGCGTTGGAGCGTGTGCTGCCGGCGGCCGAACAGCTCGCGAGCGGCGGCGACCTGCTTCGCCATCGCATCGACGGCGTGCCGCAGACCGACGAGGTGCTGCTCAAGCGGCTGATCGAGGCGCACCACCGCTGGACCGGGTCGCTGCGCGCGCGCCACATCCTCGACCACTGGGCCGACAGCCGCGCGAAGTTCGTCAAGGTCTTCCCGCACGAATACAAGCGCGCGCTGGCCGAGATGCACGCCGCGCGCGAGGCCGACACGACGATCGCGAAGGCGAAGGTGCCCGAACTCGCCGCGCATGCGGCCGGCAAGGCCTGAATCGCGGACGCAAGGCACGACGGAGCACGACACGATGGGAAAGATCACCGGCTTTCTGGAGTACGAGCGGATCGAGGAAGGCTATGCGCCGGTCCAGGTGCGGCTGAAGAACTTCAACGAGTTCGTCACCGGCTTGAAGACCGACGAGGCACGCATCCAGGGCGCGCGCTGCATGGATTGCGGCACGCCGTTTTGCGTCAACGGCTGCCCGGTCAACAACATCATTCCGGACTTCAACGACCTCGTCTACCGCGACGACTGGAAGCGCGCCTTCGAGGTGCTGAACTCGACGAACAACTTCCCCGAGTTCACCGGCCGCATCTGCCCCGCGCCGTGCGAGGCGGCGTGCACGCTCAACATCAACAGCGACGCGGTCGGCATCAAGAGCATCGAGCACGCGATCATCGACCGCGCCTGGGCCGAGGGCTGGGTCGGGCCGCGGCCGGCGGCGACGAAGACCGGCAAGACGGTCGCCGTCGTCGGCTCCGGGCCGGCCGGGCTCGCCGCCGCGCAGCAGCTCGCGCGCGCCGGCCATGCGGTGACGGTGTTCGAGAAGAACGACCGCATCGGCGGCCTGCTGCGCTACGGCATCCCCGACTTCAAGCTGGAAAAGCGCCACATCGACCGCCGCGTCGAGCAGATGCGCGCCGAGGGCGTCGAGTTTCGCACCGGCGTCGTCGTCGGCACCTGGCCAGCAGGCAGCGTCGTCACGAACTGGGCGAAGGCGTCGATCGGCGCCGAGCAACTGCTGGCCGAGTTCGACGCCGTGCTGCTCGCCGGCGGCGCCGAGCAAAGCCGCGACCTGCCGGTGCCGGGGCGCGAGCTCGACGGCGTCCACTTCGCAATGGAGTTCCTGCCGCAGCAGAACAAGGTCAACGCCGGCGACAAGCTGAAGAAGGAAGGCATCACGCAGATCCGCGCCGACGGCAAGCACGTCATCGTGATCGGCGGCGGCGACACCGGCAGCGACTGCGTCGGCACCAGCAACCGCCACGGCGCCAAGAGCGTGACCCAGTTCGAGCTGCTGCCGATGCCGCCCGAGCGCGAGAACAAGCCGCTCGTCTGGCCGTACTGGCCGATCAAGCTGCGCACCTCGTCGAGCCACGAGGAAGGCTGCGCGCGCGAATTCGCGATCGCGACCAAGGAATTCGTCGCCGGCACCGGCCGCGACGCGCGCAAGGTCAAGGCGCTGAAGACGGTGCGCGTGCAGTGGCAGGGCACGAAGATGGTCGAGGTACCGGGCAGCGAGCAGACGATCGCCGCCGACCTCGTGCTGCTCGCGATGGGCTTCACGAGCCCGATGGCGGCGACGCTCGA
>JBDHSE010000021.1:0-18602 GCA_039807955.1 Ideonella sp.
CCGATGTCTGGCGCTTCGAGCCGGTTGGCCGCGAAACCCTGGCGCTCGCGGATGGCGAGGTCGAGACGCTGCGCTTCCTGCGCCGGCCGCTGCGCGCCTACGACACGCGCGCCGAAGTATGGGTCGCGCCGTCGCACGCCCACCTGCCGCTGCGGGTGCTTCTTGCCAACGGCGGCGAGACGCTGCAACTGGAGTGGCGCAGCGCAGCGCCGACGCCTTGACGCGCGCCGCCTTGGCCGCGCCTTGCCTTGAAGTCCTCCCTGCCACCCTCAATTGCAGGTCGGGAGGGAATGCCATGAACATGCTCTACAACTCGGACAACTACGCCGTCGTCCAGATAGTCGTCGCCGACGCGGAGGCCACGCCGGCGCGCGGCGGCTACGAGATCGTCGACAAGTTCGCGCGCAAGGAGATCTTCATCGACGGCGCGCTCGCCGAGAGCTTCAAGGCCGGCGTCCAGGCGCTGATCGAAAGCTCGCCGACCGAAGAGGCGATCGACGAATTCATCGGCCGCTACGTGCCGCTGATGCACCAGCCGCTCGTGATGCACTGAGCATCGCGCCCGGGGCGCGCTACGCCGCGATCGCGAGCGGCCCGGGCGCGATGCGCAGCGTGACGCGGCCGTCCTGCCAGGCGCGCTCGAAGTCGGCTTCGATGCTCTTGAGCGCCGGTTCGGCGGGCGCGTCGGCGGCGACGATGCCGACCGATTTGTTGCGGCCCTGGCTCTTGGCGGTGTAGAGCGCCATGTCGGTCAGGTTGATTGCCTGCTCCCAGCCCATCGGCAGCACGTGCGGCGGCAGCGGAAAGCGCGCGTAGCCGATCGACACCGTGACGGCAACCGGCCGGCCATCGACGATCACCGGCCGCTCGCCGATCACCTTCAGCACGCGTTCGGCGAGCTGCTCGGCCTGCGCCGCCGGAACCTTCAGCGCGAGGACGAGGAACTCCTCGCCGCCCCAGCGCACGACGAGGTCGTCGCCGCGCACCGCCTCGTTCAGGCGGCGTGCGACCTCGCACAGCACGACGTCGCCCGCGGCGTGGCCGTGGCCGTCGTTGACGTGCTTGAAGTGGTCGATGTCGACGAGCAGCAGCGCGCCTTCGAAGCCGGCCTCGGCGCCGCCGCGGGCCTGCTCGGCGTGCATGACCGACAGGAACTGGCGCCGGTTGGCGAGGTTGGTCAGCGGGTCGCGTTCGCTTTGCACGCGCAGCTGCGCCTCGCTCGCGACGAGTTCGCGGTTCGTCGCCCGCACCCGGCGGTACAGCAGCAGCACGGTCGCCGCCGACAGCGCGAGGACGACGCCGGCGACGGCCCAGATGCGCAGCATCAGGTCGCGGTTCGCCAGCTCGGCGCTTCTGAGCTCGTTGTCGCGGGCGAGGAGGTCGATGTCGCGCTGCTTGCGCTCGCGGTCGTTGCGCTGGCGCAGCTGCGCCAGCGCGGCGTCGCGCGCGAGGTTCATCGTCTCGGTGGCGAGTTCGCGCTCGCGGTGGTAGAGGTCGAGCGCGCCGCGAAAGTCGCCGGCCGCGGCGAGCGCGGCGTCGTATTCGCGCAGCATCTCGGCACGCAGCGCCGGCAGTCCGGCGTCGCTCGCGAGCTGCTCGACGCGCGCCAGATCGCGCTTGCCTTCGGCGATGCGGCCGAGGCCGATTCTCGCCAGCCCGGCGTTGTTCGCGAGCACCATCTCGACGCCGACGTCGTTGTGCCGGCGCGCGACCGGCAGTGCGCGCTCAACGGCGCGCAAGGCTTCGGCCGGCTGGTGCTGGCGCACGTAGACGTCGCTCAGGAAGGTCAGCAGCTCGGCCTCGAGGCGCGGCGACTGCGCCTCGCGCGCGAGCGGCATCGCCTCGTCGGCGAGCCGGCGCACGCTGTCTGAGTCGTCGCGCCGATGCGCGATCCGCGCCTGCGCCATCTTGACCTTCGCCTGCAGCGCCGGGTCGCCCGAGCGCACCGCCAGGCGCTGCGCCTGGCGCAGCAGCGGCTGGGCGGCGTCGAGCTTGTCGCTGCGCACGAGGCGCCAGGCAAGCTCGGCGCTGCTGATCGCGAGGCGGTCGCTGTCGGCCGCCCAGATCGCGAGTTCGCGCCCGAGCTGCGCCTGCGCGGCGGCGCTCGTCGGCACGCCCTTGGCGTGCCAGTAGCGCTGCAGGATCTGCGTCGCATCCCAGGCGGCACGCACGTTGCATGCGTCGGCCGTGCGCGGGTCGATCTTGGGCGGTGCGGCGGCGGCGTCCGATTCCGCCTCTGGCATCGCGGGGCAGGCGCTGCGCAGCATCGCGAGCGCCGATTGCGCGAGCGGCGCCGCCAGATCGAGCCGGCCGGCGGTGCGCGCAAGCTGCGCCCGCGCCACCTTCGCGCCGGCCTGCGCACGCGGATCCTCGATCGCTTCGAGCGCCGCGATCCAGACGCCGGCGTCGGCCGCGCGGCCGCTGCGCGCGAGCACGGCGGCGCGCGCCTGCAGCAGCGCAATGCGTTCGTCCAGCCGCGCCGCGGCGCCCGGGTCCATCGCCTGCAGGCCGACGAGCGCCTGGTCGGGATGGTCGAAGCCCAGCCGCAGCAGGCGGTCGATCCGGACCCGAAACGAATCGGCGTCGGCCGCGTCGGAAGGCAGCGTGTCCGCCAGTTCGTCAGCGCCCGCCGCAAGCGGCGTTGCGGCAAGGACGGCGAGGCCGAGCACCGAAGCGGCAAGCAGCGCGCGGGCCAGGCCGCGGCGGCGCGCGACGGGCTGATGCACAGGCCGCATCGTCATGCCGCCTGCGCCAGCGGTTCGGGCGCGGCCGGGGTTTCGCGACCCGGGCCTTCGAGCAGCGTGAGCGCGACGTCGCCCGCCTGCCAGGCGCTTTCGAGCGAGCGCGCGATCGCGTCGAAGCGCTCGGCGTCGTTGGCGTTGATCATGCGCACGCCGTAGGCGCGGTTGCGGCCGTGCGCCTTCGCGAGGTAGAGCGCGGTGTCGATCAGGTTGATCGCGCGCTCCCACGACACGGCGAGCAGCGTCGGCTCGATCGGGAAGGTCGCGTAGCCGATCGACGCCGTGACGGCCATCACCCGCTGCTCGTGGACGATCGACGCCGCGGCGACGGCGTCGAGCATGCGCTGCGCGAGCGCCTCGACCGCCTCCGGGCTCAGCGCCCGCACGACGATCAGGAACTCCTCGCCTCCCCAGCGCACGATCAAATCGGGCTCGCGCAGCACGGCACGCAGGCGGCGCGCGATCTCGACCAGCACCGCGTCGCCGCTGGCGTGGCCGAAGCAGTCGTTGACGCGCTTGAAGTGGTCAATGTCGACGAGGAAGACGGTGCCGGCGAACCTGCCGTCGGCGGCGAGCTGGCGCATCGCGGCCTGGAAGTGGCGCCGGTTCGAAAGACCCGTCAGCGGGTCGATCCGGGCGTGCGCCTCGAGCCGTGCGTTGCTGTCGGCCAGGCGCCGGTTGGTGTCGCGCACGCGGCGCATCAGCAGCGCGGCGACGACGAGCGACAGCAGCCCGCACGCCGCGATCAGCGCCCACAGCCGCTGCTGCAGCACCCGCGCCTGCAACTGCTCGCCCTGGATCGCGCTCTGGCGCTGCAGCAGTTCGAGCTCGCGCACGCGCCGGCCGTTGTCGAACGCCTCCTGCATCTCGAGGATCGCCTTTTGCTGGTTCTGCTCCTGCACCTGGTCCTCGAGCGTGCGCTGCAGGTGGAACGCCTCGGCCGCGCCGCGCAGATCGCCGGCGCGTTCGAGCGCCTGCCCCATCTCGAGGTAGGTCTCGGCCATGCCGCTGATCGATCCGCGGCGCTCGTCGATGTCGACCGCGAGCCGCAGATTGCGCTTGCCGGCGTCGATCTCGCCGAGTGCGATCTGCGCCAGCCCGATGTTGGCGAGTGCCACCATCTCGCCGTTCAGGTTCTTCAGCTCGCGCGCGAGCGGCAGCGCCTGTTGCACGAGCCCGAGCGCGGTCGCGTATTCGCCGTTCTTCAGGTAGAAGTCGGCGACGTTGGCGAGGTAGAGCGACTCCTCGTACTTCGCACCGGCCTTGCGCGCGTAGTCGACCGCCGCGAGCGACCAGCGCTTCTCGCCTTCGGCGTCGCCGAGCGCGTCGAGCACGATCGCCTGCACGGTGCTGACGCGGGCGAGCGTCAGCGCCTCGCCGTCGGCCTGCGCGATCGCGAGCGCCTCCTCGTTCAGGCTCAGTGCGCGCGCGTCCTGCTTCGCCTGATGGTAGTTGTAGGCGAGGTTGGATCGCACCTCGGCGCGCCGCCACGCCTGGCCGAGCGCGTCGGCCAGCGTCAGCGCCTCGTGGCCGATGCGGATCGCATCCTCGTAGCGGCTCGCGCCGTTGCGGATGTGGGCCTGGGCGGCGAGGAAGCGCAGCCGCATCACCGCCGATGCGTCGGCCGGCAGCCGCGCGAGCGCCTCGTCGATCAGCTTGCCGGCGCGGGTGGCGTCGCCCGCCTGCTCGGCAACCCGCGCCCGCACCAGAGACGCTCCCGCCTGGGCGAGCGGATTCCTGTCGGCGGCGAAGCGCGCGTCGAGCTTGCGCGCGACGGCTTCGGCCTCGGCGGGGCTCGGCACTTCGGCGAGCAGCCAGCCCTGCAGGATCTGCGCTTCGAGCGGGGTCGCGTCATCGGCCTGGCTCGACGCGACCAGCTTCTCGAGCTGCACCGCGGTCTCGCGCGGCTTGGCGCGCCCGCTGCGTTCGAGTTCGAGCAATCGGTCGTGGCCGGCGTCGGGCGCCGCGGCCAGCGCCGCTGCACACAACGCCAGACTGGCGCCGATTGCGGCCAACCAACCGCGCCAGCGCGAGGCTGGTGTGCAGGCAAAGGCCGAAAGCGAAGCCATCGAACGCATATCGGCCTCGCCAAGCCCGCACTTGAGGCGCTGGGCGAACCCTATCATTCGTCAATGCCAACGACCCTCGACCCCGCATGAACGCCGCCCGACCCGAACCCGCCGCCAGCCGCCCGCCGAGCATCTTCTGGGAGGACTTTCACGCCGGCGAGGTCCGCGAGTTCGGCGCGGTGACGCTGCAGCGCGACGAGATCGTCGCCTTCGCGCGCCAGTTCGACCCGCAGCCGTTCCACCTCGACGAGGACGCCGGCCGCGCGACGCCGTACGGCGGGCTGATCGCGAGCGGCTGGCACACCGTGGCGCTGGCGATGCGGATGATGTGCGACGAGTACTTGCTCGACGCCGCGAGCCTGGGCTCGCCCGGGCTCGAGAACCTGCGCTGGACGGCGCCGGTGCGCCCCGGCGACACGCTGCGCATGCGCATGACGGTGCTCTCGGCGCGCATCCTGAACAGCCGGCCGACGGTCGGCCTCGTCGAAGCGCGCTGGCAACTCTTCAACCAGCATGACGAGCAGGTGCTCGACATGCGCGGCTACGGCATGTTCGGGCGGCGGCCGGCGCCGGGCTGAACCCGATCGCGCGCGAGCCTCAGGCCGCCGCCCGGTAGCCGCGCGGCACCGCCGCCAGCAGCCGCTTCGTGTATGCCTCACGCGGGCGCTCGAGGATGTCCTTGGCCGACGCCTGCTCGACGACCTCGCCGTCCTGCATCACGAGCACCTCATCGGCCATGAAGCGCACGACGGCGAGGTCGTGGCTGATGAAGACGTAGGCCAGGCCCAGCTCGTCCTGCAGGTCCTTCAGCAGGTTGAGCACCTGGGCCTGGACCGAGACGTCGAGCGCGCTGACCGCCTCGTCGAGGACGAGCACCTCGGGCGAAAGCGTCAGGCAGCGCGCGATCGCGATGCGCTGGCGCTGGCCGCCGCTGAACTCGTGCGGGTACTTCGCGAACGCCGCGCCGGCGTCGATGCCGACGCGCGCGAGGATCGCGCGGGCGCGCGCCTCGCGATCGGCGGCGTCGCAGCCGATGGCGTGGATCGTCATCGGCTCGACGAGTGTCTGGCCAATCGTGAAGCGCGGATTGAGCGACGCATACGGGTTCTGGAACACGATCTGGATGCGCCGGCGCATCGGCCGCCAGCGCGCCTTGTCGAGTGCGAGCAGGTTCTGCCCGTCGAACCGCACCTCGCCGCCGGTCGGGCCGCCGCCTGCCTCGTGCAGCTGCAGCAGCGCGAGGCCCATCGTCGTCTTGCCGGAGCCCGATTCGCCGACCACGCCGAGCGTGTGGCCGCGCCGCAGCTCGAAGCTCACGCCTGCGCCGCCGCGACCGACGGCCCTGAACTCGCTGCGGCCGAAGACGCCCTTCCTCAGCCAGAAGCTCTTCGTCAGCGCGCGCGCGGCGATGACGACCGGCGCCTGCGGGTCCTTCGCCTTGCCGGCGGCGGCCGGCGCGGCGCCGGCAATGTGGTCACCGATCACCGCCAGCCGTGCGCCTGCGGCCCGGTCCAGCGTCGGTCGGCAGGCGAGCAGCGCCTTCGTGTAGGCGTCGCGCGGATCGGTGAAGATGCGCGCGACCGGCCCCTGCTCGCGCACCGTGCCGTCGCGCATCACGACGACCTCGTCGGCGATCTCGCCGACGACGCCGAGGTCGTGGCTGATGAAGAGCATGCTCATGCGGTGGCGCGCCTTCAGGCTCGCGAGCAGCTCGAGGATCTGGCGCTGGATCGTCGCGTCGAGCGCCGTCGTCGGCTCGTCGGCGATCAGGAGCTTGGGTTCGCAGGCGAGCGCCATCGCGATCATCACGCGCTGCTGCTGGCCGCCCGAGAGCTGGTGCGGATAGGCCGCAAGCCGGCGCTTCGGCTCGGGCATGCCGACCTCGGCGAGCAGCGCCTCGGCGCGCGCCAGCGCCTGGCGCGGCGACAGACCGAGGTGGCGGCGCAGCGACTCGCAGATCTGGCGCCCGACGCTGAAGACCGGGTTGAGCGAACTCATCGGGTCCTGGAACACGCAGGCGATGTCCCGGCCGCGCAGCGCCTGCAGCTCGGCGCGCGGCGCGGCGATGAGGTCGCGGCCGAGGAACTCGATGCGCCCGCGGCGCTCGGCGTTGGCCGGCAGCAGCGCGAGGATCGCCATCGCCGTCACGCTCTTACCCGAGCCCGATTCGCCGACCAGCGCGACAGTCGTGTTCTCGGCGATCTCGAAGCTCACGCCGACCTCGCCGCGGCCGACGGCTTGGACGCGGCGGGCCGCGCCGGCGTGCTTGCCGAGCCGGAAGGCGACCTGCAGGTCGCGGATCGCGAGCAGCGTCATTCGAGCCCCCGCAACCTGGGGTCGAGCGCGTCGCGCAGCGCGTCGGTGAAGAGCGAGAACGCCGTGACGAAGACCGCCATGAACGCGGTCGCCGCCGCGAGCTGCCACCAGTGGCCGAGGATCAGCTCGCCCTGCGCCTCGGCGAGCATCGTGCCCCACGAGACTTGGTCGACGCCGACGCCGAGGCCGAGGTAGGACAGGATCACCTCGGCCTTGATGAAGCCGACGACATAGATCGACAACTGCACCAGCGAGACGTGGCCGACGTTGGGCAGGATGTGGCGAAACATGCGCGCCAGCGCGGAAGCGCCGATCGCCTCGGCGGCGCGCACGTACTCGCGCCCGGAGTGCTTGATGAACTCGGCGCGCACCAGGCGGTAGATGCCGGTCCAGCCGGTGAGGCCGAGGATCAGGACGACGCTTTGCACGCCGCGCCCGGCGACCGCCGCGAATGCGAAGATCAGCAGGATGCCCGGGATCGCGGTGAAGACGTTGTAGAGCCACTCGAGCGCGTCGCCGGCCTTGCCGCCGAAGAAGCCGCCGAACGCGCCGAGCACGGTGCCTATGAAGGTCGCGAGCAGCGCGGCGAGGACGCCGACGAAGACCGAGATCTGCGAGCCCTTGACCGCCTTCGCGAGCACGTCGCGGCCGAGGCGGTCGGCGCCGAACGGCAAGGTTTCCAGCTTCGGCGCTTCGGCGGTGCGGTACTTCGCGACGCCCGCCGCCCATTCCTCGTAGCGCGGCGCGAGCGGATCGACGGCCGAGAGATCGACATTCGGTCCGGACGGCTGTGCGATGTCGGTCTGCGCCGCCTTCGGCTTCGGCCCCATGAATGTGGGCGGTGCATTGGGCACCCCGACCTCGTGCTGCCAGCCGGCTGCAACGACGCCGAGCGACGCGAGCAGGATCAGCAGCAGGAAAGCGGCGACGACCGCGAGCGAGACCATGCCGACACGGTCGCCGCGCAGCCGCCGCCACGCAGCGCGCCAGACGCCGTCACCCGCGCCCGGCGCCGACACGGCAAGCTCGACTGGGAGTACGGCACTCATTTCGGTTGCTCCGCCGTGCTTGGCGCGCACGGCGACGCGTGAGACGGGGCTGTGGGCGGCTGCTGTCGGCGAAGGCGGCAGCGCGGCTGGGCCCCCTCACCCCAGCCCTCTCCCCGAGGGGAGAGGGAGTTGACCGACCCCCTCTCCCGCGCGCGGGAGAGGGCTGGGGTGAGGGTCCCTTGCCACACGGACCCACATCGAACGAGCTGCCCGACCTGCCGTTTCACTTCAGCACCACCCGCGGGTCGGCAAAGGTGTAGAGCACGTCGGTCGCGAGATTGACCGCCATCGTGATCAGCGCGAGATAGACCGTCACCGCCTGGATCACCGGATAGTCGCTGCGGTTGACGGCGAGCAGCACCTCGCGGCCGAGGCCGGGAATCGAGAAGAAGACCTCGATCAGGAACGAGCCGACGAAGATGCCCGGCAGCGCGACGGCGACGTTGGTGAGGATCGGGATCAGCGCGTTGCGCAACACGTGGCGCAGCAGCACGACGGGCTCGGTCATGCCCTTCGCGCGCGCGGTGCGCACGTAGTCCTGGCCGATCTCGTCGAGAAAGAAGGTGCGGTACAGCCTTGTTTGCGGCGCCATGCCGACGAAGACGGCGAGCATCACCGGCAGCGGCGCGTAGACGGTGAGGTTGGTCCACAGGCTGTCGCTCCAGCCCTGGACCGGGAACCAGCCGAGCTGGAACGCGAACAGATACTGTCCGACGATGACGTAGACGAGGAACGAGACCGACAGCGCGAGCGTCGAGACGATCATGATCGCGCGGTCGGTGAGCGACCCGCGCAGGTAGGCCACGAGCAGCGAGCCCGGAATCGCGAGCAGCGCGTCAAGCAGCAGGATCGGCGTCATCACCGTCAGCGTCGCCGGCAGACGCGTCGCGAAGAGCGTCGCGACCGATTCGTTGGTCGCCCAGCTGCGGCCCCAGTCGAAGCTCGCGATCTGCTTGAGGAAGATGCCGAACTGCACCCACAGCGGCTCGTTGAGGCCGAGCTGCTCGCGAATCGAATCGACCTGCTCGGGCGTCGCGTTCAGCCCGCCGAGGATCTCGGCCGGGTCGCCGCCGAAGAACTTGAACAGCAGGAAGACGAGCAGCACGACGCCGAACAGCGTCGGCACCATCTGCCACAGGCGTCGGATCAGGTAGGCCGCCACGGGTTGCTGCTCGGTCTTCGGGTGCCGCGAGTCTAGGCTCGCATCGCGCCGCGCCCTCCCCGCGTTTGCCCGCGTCGGGCTTGCGCGCATGGCAACGCGGGTGCGGCCGGCCTAGACTCGAAAGGATGATTCATCGGACGGGCAGATGACACGCCGGCGCCGCTTCCTCCAAGCCGTCGCCGGCCTCGCCGGCGGCGCGCTCGCGGGTGTACCGATCGCGTCGCACGCGCAGCCGCCGCGCGTGCTGCGCACCTCGTTTCGGGTCGCCGAGACGGGGTTCGACCCGGCGCAGATCTCGGACCTCTATTCGCGCACCGTCGTCGCGGCGATCATGGACTCGCCGCTCGAGTTCGAGTTCCTCGCCCGACCGTACCGGCTGCGGCCGGTGACGCTGGCGGCAATGCCCGAGGTGTCGGCCGACTACACGAGCTTCACGTTTCGCGTCCGGCCCGGCATCTTCTTCGCCGACGATCCGGCGTTCAAGGGCGCGCGGCGCGAACTGGTCGCCGAGGACTACGTCTACGCCCTCAAGCGCCACTACGACCCGCGCTGGAAGAGCAACAACGTCTACCGGCTCGAGGCGGCGAAGCTGCTCGGCCTGTCCGAACTTAGGCGCGAGGCGATCGCCGGCAAGCAGCCGTTCGACTACGCGCGCGAGGTCGAGGGCGCGCGTGTGCTCGACCGCTACACCTATCGCATCCGGCTCGCCGAGCCGTCGCCGCGCTTCCTGCTGCAGATGGCCGACGTGTCGTGGGCGGCCGTCGCGCGCGAGGTCGTCGAGTTCTACGGCGACGCGATCGCCGAGCATCCGGTCGGCACCGGCGCGTTCAAGCTCGGCGAGTGGCGCCGCGCGTCGCGCATCGTCCTCGAGCGCAACCCCGGCTACCGGCGCGAGGTCTACGCCGAGGAGCCGCCCGCAGGCGACAAGCTGGCGCAGGCGGCGGCCGACGCCCTCACCGGCCGCCGGCTTCCGCTGCTCGACCGCATCGAGATCGCGATCATCGAGGAGAACCAGCCGCGCTGGCTCGCCTTCTTGAACGGCGAACTCGACCTGCTCGACGAACTGCCGGCCGAGTACGCCGACCTCGCGATACCGAACAACGTGCTCGCGCCGAACTTGAAGAAGCGCGGCATCCGCATGCTGCGCTACCCGCGCGCCGACGTCTCGCTGTCGTACTTCAACATGGAGGACCCGGTCGTCGGTGGCTACACGCCAGAGAAGGTCGCGCTGCGGCGCGCGATCGGCCTTGCGATCGACGTCGACAAGGAGATCCGCCTCGTCCGCCACAACCAGGCGATCCCCGGCCAGTCGCACATCGCACCCGGCGTCTGGGGCTACGACCCGGCGTTCAAGAGCGAGATGAGCGACTTCGACCCGGCCCGCGCGAAGGCGCTGCTCGACCTCTACGGTTACGTCGACAGCAACGGCGACGGCTGGCGCGAGCTGCCCGACGGCGCGCCGCTCGTGCTGCGCTACGCGACGCAGCCCGATCGCGCGTCGCGCAGCCTCGTCGAGCTGTGGCAGAAGAACATGGACGCGATCAACGTGCGCATCGAGTTCCAGACCGCGAAGTGGCCCGAGAACCTGAAGGCATCCTCCGCCGGCAAGCTGATGATGTGGGGCGTCGGCTGGACCGCCGGCACGCCCGACGCCGAGGACTTCATGGTGCTTGCCTACGGGCCGAACAAGGGCCAGTCGAACAAGGCCCGGTTCGACCTGCCGGCCTACAACGCCGTCTACCGCGCCCAGCGCGTGCTGCCCGACGGCGCCGAGCGGATGGCGGCGATCACCGAGGCGAAGAAGCTCGTCGTCGCCTACATGCCGTACAAGATCCACGTCCACCGCATCTACACCGACCTCGCCCAGCCGTGGGTGATCGGCTACCACCGCAACACCTTCACCGGGCAGGGCCGCAGCTGGCGCTTCATGGACGTCGACCCGGCGTTGCAGGCGCCAGTCTGAACGCCCGGCCGATCGAGGCGCGCAGCACAACGGCCGGGCAAAGCCGGCCGTTGTGGCGCTGGCGGGACGATTCCGCTCAAGCGCGCCGGCGCACCCTCCAGGCGACGAACGCGACGCCGACGAGCATCAGCGCATAAGTCTCGGGCTCGGGTACGACGGCGGCGAACATCGCGTCCGCGATCCGCGCATGACCACCGGACGTCGGGTGGATGCCGTCCCAGAATGCGTAGGTCGACGGGTCGCAGCCCATGATGCCGCCGCAGGCGTCGGTGACGTTGGTAAAGCCGTAGGCGCCGGGATCGGCGACCCAGTCGGTCGACAGGGCGTAGAAGTCGAACAGCGACACGCCGGCTTCGCCGTTCATCCGCGCGCCGAGCACGCTCGACATCGTCTTGCTGACGAGATTGCCAAGCAGGCTGGCAAAGGATCCTTCGGCGTTCACCGCCGGCGCGATGCCGATGTTGGGCACGTCCCAGACGACGATGTGCTGCGCGCCCGCCGCCTGCAGCGAGTCGACGATGCGGCCGGTATTGAACGCATACTTCGCCGCCGCGGTCGCGATGATGCTGACGGCGTTGCCCGGATCGGCGGCCACCGCCTCGAGCGCGTCGCGCGCGTCGTTGCCGCCGCCGGCGACGACGTAGAGCGCACTCGCCGATGCCACGCCGCCGGTCGAAGCCAGGTAGCTCTTGGCCTGCGTCCGCAGGCTCGGCGGGAAGCCGCCGACATCACCGTCGACGCGAATGCGCGCACCGCCGTAGGCGTAGTTGCCGCCGCCAGCGAGCGAGGGCGCGGCGTACGCGCCGAGGCCGATCCGCGACGCGAAGCTGTAGGCCCAGACATTGCCGTTCGTGTACTGCCCCATGCCCTGAGGCGGGCCGTAGGGCTGGGACGGGACGTAGCTGTTGTCGATCGGCTGCGCGCCGTCGGTACCGATCACGAGGGCGTTGTTGCCCGCATCCGAAAGGCTGTCGCCGAAGATGTAGAGGGCGTCGAACGGGTACGCCGATGCGGCCGTCGTCAGGCCGGCGAGCGCCGCCGCGGCGACGAGTTTGCGAATTAGGGTCACGTTTACTCCTGGGTTGACGGCGCGGGCCGGACGGCTGGGGCGGGCATCGTGTTGCTGCCCGCCGCCGGAAACTACCAGACCAATTGCATCCGTCAATCCACGGACTGCGGTTTGTAAGTGGAAACCCTCCCCCCGAACAGGGGGTGGACGCAGCGCAGGCGGCACAATCGAAGCGTTGTTCCTTCTCGAAGTCCGCCATGAACGTGCCCACCCTGCAGACCGATGCAACGTCCAAGATCCACCTGATCGGCGGCGAGAAGGGCGGCGTCGGCAAGTCGATGCTGTCGCGCGTGCTGGCGCAGTACTTCATCGACAACGAACTGCCGTTCGTCGGCTTCGACACCGACCGCTCGCACGGCGCGCTGATGCGCTTTTATGCCGACCATGCGTCGGCCGCGCTCGTCGACCGCTACGAAGCGCTCGACCAGATCGTCGAGACCGCGCTCGAGCAGCCCGGCCGGCGCGTGCTCGTCGACCTGGCGGCGCAGACGCACGAGCCGCTCGTGAAGTGGATGGACGAATCGGGCGTGCTCGACATGGCCGACCTGTCGGGCATCGCACTGCACTACTGGCACGTGATGGATTCGGGGCGCGACTCGGTCGACCTACTCGCGCGGCTGCTCGACCGCTTCGGCCAGCGCGTGCACTACGTCGTCGTCAAGAACCAGCTGCGCGGCGACGACTTCGGCCAGCTCGAGCGATCGGGTCAGCTCGAGCGCGCGATCGGCCTCGGCGCAAGCGTCATCACGATCCGCCACCTGCACGACACCGTGGTGCAGAAGATCGACGCCCGCAACGCGAGCTTCTGGGCCGCGCGCCACGGCGGCGCGATCGACGGCCCCGGGCTCGGCCTGATGGAGCGCCAGCGCCTGAAGCTCTGGCTCAACCACGCCTACGGCGAGATCGCGCGCATCGGCGCCTGAGACCGCTTACTCGTTGAAGACGACGCCGTCGCGCACGGCGAGCGCGCGGGCGGCAACAAGCTCGGCGACCAAGGCGTCGCACCAGGCGTCCAGTGCCGCGGCCGGCATCTCCATCCGCCGCGCGATGCGCCGGATGATCGGTGCGACGCCGAACCAGGCGCGCAGCGGCGCGAGTGCCTGCTGCCGTTCTTCCAGCAGGTGGTACTTCAACAGCACCTTCGCCGCATGGCGGTCGTGGCGCGCCGGGTCGGCGCGAAACGACGCCAGCCGTGACCGCGCGCGCGCGATCGCCTGTGCCACGTCGCGAAACGGCACGCCGTGCCCCGGCATCACCCATTGCACCGGCAGCCGCTCGATCAGGTCGAGCACGGCACCGACGTCGTCGAACCCCGGCTCGCCTTCGAGTTCGGGGAAGACGACGCCGAAGCCGTTGCCCCACAGCGCGTCGGCCGAGATCAGCACGCCTTCGCCGGCGTCGAACAGCATCACCGCATGCGGGTCGTGGCCCGGCGCGGCGATCGCCTCCCAGCGCCGGCCGCCGACGGCGATCGACTCGCCGAGCGCGATCCGCGCGTCGGGCACGAAGCGCTCGCAGCGCTGGCCGGTCGGGCGGTACGACAGCGCGCCCTCGTCCCAGGCGCGCGCAGCGTCCCACTGTCCGGGCGGGATGACGATCGGCGCGCCGAACTCGCGCTGCAGCAGCGCATTGCCGCCGCAGTGGTCCGAGTGCAGATGCGTGTTGACGATGCGCGCGAGCGGCTCGGCGCCGAGCGCGTCGCGCACCAGCGCGAGCGTCTGCGCCGCATGCAGGCAGTGGCCGGTATCGACGAGCGTCGCGCCCTCGCCCGGCGCGCCGTGCAGCAGCACGTTGTTCGACGACAGCCAGCCGCGCTCGAGAAACGTCACGCCGCGCAGCGCGGCGGGCACCGCATCCGCCATCGGATCGCTGCCCGTCATCGCCCGGTGCGGCAGCGCGGCGTCACAGCGGCAGCTCGGTGTAGTAGCGCCCGCCGTGAAAGATCAGCGGCGCGGCGCCGGGGCGGGACTCGCAGTGCTCGACCTCGCCGACGAAGATGACGTGGTCGCCCTCCTCGTAGCGGCTGCGGTTGAAGCATTCGAACACCGCGACGGCGCCCTCGATCTTCGGCGCGCCGCACAGGCATTCGCGCAGCGCGACGCCGTCGAAGCGGTCGTCGCCGCGCGCCGCGAAGCGGTCGGCGAGCGCCCGCTGGTCGGCGGCGAGCACGTTGATCGCGTAGTGCGACCCGGCGGCGAACGCCGGCAGCGCGGCGGCGCGCCGCGAGAGGCTCCACAGCACGAGCGGCGGCGAAAGCGACACCGAGTTGAACGAATTCGCCGTCAGCCCGAAGCGCCGCCCGTCGGCGTCTCGCGCGGTGACGATCGTCACGCCGGTCGCGAACATGCCGAGCGCGGCGCGAAAGTCGAGCGCGCTGAACTTGGGCTTGCGGGCGCTGTGGATCGCGTGCATGGCGGCGATTGTGCGGGATCGCCCGCACCCCGGTTGTTCGCGCGGCCTTGGGCGCGGCCGGCGCCGCGCAGGCAGCGACGACGCGGCGGCAGCGCGCAGGCGCGACTCCGGGCAGCCGCGCGGGATAATTCCCGCCATGAGAATCACTGCCGCCCAGCAGCAACGCATCGATGCCTTGTGCCGCCGCTACCGCGTGCGCCGGCTTCGCATGTTCGGCTCCGTCGCGACCGGCGACGAGCGGCCGGACAGTGATGTCGATCTGCTCGTCGAGTTCGTTCCGGGCGAGGCGCCGAGCGCATTCGCGGTCGTCGATCTGCAGGACGAACTGTCCGCGGTGTTCGACGGCCGCGCCGTCGATCTGGCCTTCGGCTCGGTGCTGAACAACCCCTACCGCAGGCGCGCCATCGAACCCCAGTTGCGCGCGCTGTTTCCGGCTGGCAGCCAAGCGGCATGACCATCGACCGCGCGCCGGCTCACCTGAGCGACATGCTCGCAGTCACGCGCGAATCGCAAGCCCTGCTGCAGAACCGGTCGCTCGCACAGTACCAAGCGGATCGGGTACTCAATCTGGCGGTCGAGAAGCTGTTCATCAACCTGGGCGAAGCGGCCCAGCGCCTATCGGAGGCGCAACGGTTGCAGATTCCCGGCGTGCCGTGGCGGCAGATCATCGGGCTGCGCAACATCCTGGCGCACGGCTACGAACAGGTGGACCACGAAACCCTCGATCGCACGGTCACGACCGATCTCGGCAGCGTGGAGACTTCACTGTCCGCGGCGCTGGCAAGTTGCGAAGGCAGCGGCCTATCCTGACACTGCCTGCCGTGCAGTGCGCCGTCGAGGCGCGCTGGCGCGGCGAACTGCCGGCGCCGCGGGCAGCAGCGACGTGATGCGCTGATACAGCTCGAACAGGAACGCGACGCGCTCGGCGTCGGTCTTCATCCCCTTGCAGCCATACGCGGCATCGACGGCGGCGTCGAGCTTGCGGTGCGCGTTCAGCAGCGGCGGCGGCATTGTCAGCGGGTCGTAGAGGTCGGCGAGCGTCGAGCCGGGGAACTGCGCGCGGGCGTCGAGCACGCCCTGCGCCGCCGCCTCGATGGCGGCGCGCTGCGCATCGGTCGGCGAATCGGGCCAGGGGAAGTTGTTGTAGACGATCGCGGCCGAATATCGGTAGCGACTCTCCAGCCGGCCGCAGGTGTAGCGCACCCAGGCGTTGTGCATCGTGCTGGTGAGGATGCCGAAGTGATAGCGGGTGGCATTGGCGACCAGCATGTTCGCATCGCCGCATACCGTGCTTGGTTCAAGGAACCCCATAGGAACGAATGCCCGTCGCTCCGACGAGTGGCGTGGTATGAGCACATACGAACTGGTCGGCTGGCGGTTCTCACCGAACAACGTTGGCATTTCGGCCAGCCTTCGCGTTGTTTCGCGCCTGCTCGCCTGTCGATAGCTGCGAACTGAGGTCACACGCTGCAACACGCCGTTCATGGTTCGCAGCATTGCAGGCGGGCAATCGTTCAACCACAAACACCAACGGGACAAGCCATTGATGAACTCGTCAGCCCCGAGAAACGGCCGCAACCACCGACCAGCCAAGGGGTTATCGTGCAGAAGCGAAGCTCGCTCTGCTGCGGACAGCAACAGATGCCCGCCATCGTTGGCCATCGAGCCAAAGCTGATCGCCGGCACGTCGCAAATTGGTCGGCTGCGTCTTTGCAGCACCACGTCCGGGCCATCGACGAGGTAGGGGTTGATATTGTTCGCAGCCACTGCATGCGGCTCGCCGCGAATGTCCTCGTACTCGTAGATCGTCCGGGCCTGTACGTCGGAGAGACCAAAGCCGACGATCACGCAATGCACCGCGGCGACGCCCGGCGCCTCGTTGCTCCAGCGAAAGGTGCGGTGGGCGAAGTGAATCTTCGCGTCTTGCGCGAGCATCCAGCCCCAGAGCACGCCGACCTGTTCGCCCTGCGTGATGCTGTTGGTGGAGACGAATGCGCAGCGCGGCGAGACGGCGCCGCTCGCCAACGAATAGCGCACCGCCTTCACGTACCACGCGGCGACGAAGTCGAGCAGGCCGCCGCCCTCGACGCCGGCAAACACCGCCTGCGCGTCGGAGCGCTGCGCATCGTTCATGAGTTTGGCGCCGACGAACGGCGGATTGCCCAGCGCATACGCACACCGCTCGGGCGCCAGCACCTCGGCCCAGTCGAGCCGCAGCGCGTTGCCGTGCACGATGTGCGGCGTCGCCGCGAGCGGGATGCGCGCGAAGTAGAGGCCGAACTCCTCGCCGGCCTGCACGTTCATCTGGTGGTCGATCAACCACAGCGCGACCTGCGCGATCTGGGCCGGGAACTCCTCGATCTCGATGCCGTGGAACTGGTCGACGTTGATCGATATCTGCTGGTGCAGGTTCGTGTCGAACAGGCGCTGCGACGCCGGATCGGCAAGATCGCGCGAGGCGCGCAGCACGTCGAGCTCGAGGCGGCGGAGCTCGCGATACGTGATGACGAGGAAGTTGCCGCAGCCGCAGGCCGGGTCCAGGAAGTGCAGCGCGCGCAGCTTCTTGTGGAACTCGAACAGCCGGTTGCGGTTGCCCTTGATGCGCTCGAACTCGGCGCGCAGTTCGTCGAGGAACAGCGGCCCGATGAGCTTTTGGATGTTCTCCTCGCTCGTGTAGTGCGCTCCGAGGTTGCGCCGCGCCTTGTCGTCCATGATGCTCTGGAACAGGGCGCCGAAGATCGCCGGGCTGATCGTGCTCCAGTCGATCGCGCAGGCGTCGAGCAGCCGCTCGCGCATCGCGGCGTCGAACGCGGCGAGCGGCAGCGCCTCGGCGAAGAGCTGGCCGTTGACATACGGGAAGGCGGCGAGCTGCTCGTCGAGCACGCGCGAGCGTGCGGCCTCGGGCGTATTCAGCACCTGGAAGAGTTGGGCGAGCAGCGGGCCGAGGTCGCTGCCGTCGGCGGCGCTGCGCTCCTCGACCCAGGCGCGAAACGCCTGCGCCGGCTGGAAGATGCCGGTGTCATCGGCGAACAGGCAAAAGAGCAGCCGCACGAGCAGCACCTCGAGCGGATGGCCGTCGTAGCCGCTTTCCTTCAGCGCGTCGTGCAGCCGGCCCATGCGTTCGGCGGCGCGCAGGTTGACCGGGTCCTGCGGCTTGATTTGCTGCGCCTGGTAGCCGGCGATGAAGCCGAAGCGCTTGATGTGCTTGTGCAGATCGGCGAGCGCGAACTCGGTCTCGGCGCCGGTCTCGAAGTCGCACAGCCGCAGCCGCGCGAAGTCGCTCACCAGCACGTAGCGCGGCAGGTCGCGCTCGGGCAGGCCGTCGAAGTAGTCGACCGCCTGCGCGAACGCGCGGTCGAGCGACTGGCCGGCGCTCTTGTGCTCGATCAGCAGCGTGCCCTTCCAGAAGCCGTCGATGCGGCCCTGCTTCGCCTTGTGCCCGGCGCGCGTGATCGCGACCTGCTTCTCGAACGACGCGACGCGCCGGCGCTCGATGCCGAAGACGTGGAAGAACGCATTCCAGAAGCTCTGCGCCTCGGCACGCTCGGAGGTCTCGGCCGCCCAGTCCTTGCTGAACGCGATCGCGCGGGACTTGATCTCGTTCCAGCTCAGCGGCATGTGGCCTTTCTCCTCCCCTCGGGCTCGGCGCATTCTAGAAGTCGCGCCATCTCCGCTCCCTAGAATCTCCCGATGACCGAGCCCCGCGCCGCGCTGCCCGCCTACAAACGCAAGCTGTTCTGGGTCGCGCTGCTGTACTTCAGCGAGGGGCTGCCGCTCGGCGTCTTCTACGACATCTTCCCGGTCTACTTCCGCCAGCAGGG
>JBDHSE010000406.1:0-2905 GCA_039807955.1 Ideonella sp.
ATGCGCACCGGCGAGCCGTTCGCGCTGCTGCGGCTGAGCCTGGACGGCATCTGCGACATCCGCAACGGCTTCGGCAACGCGGATGCCGACGCCGCGCTGCGCCAGGTGGCGGCGCGCATGGCGCAGCGCGTGCGCCTCGGCGACGTGCTCGCCCGCCTCGGCGGCGACGAGTTCGCCGTCGTCATGCGCCACGGCGCGGCGACCGCGGCCGAAGTGCTCGCCGCGCGCGTCGTCGACGCGGTGCGTCAGCCGCTCACGCTCGCCGGCGGCGAGGTGGTCGGCGTTCGCGTGTGCATTGGCATCGCCGCCTACACCGACGACGTCGAATCGGCCGCCGCGCTGCAGGCGCAGGCCGAAGAGGCGCTGGACGCGGCGCGCCGCGAGTACGACCGCCGCTGGAGCTTCTTCGGCCGCCGGTTCGACGGCGCGGCGCTGCGCCTCGTCGAGACCGCCGCCGCGGCGCCCGACGTCGACGCGACTCCAGGCGGCTGACGCGCCGGTGCGATGCAACAATCGGTGTGAGCCTCACACCGACAGCGTCGCACCATGCCCGAGCCGAGCCGCACAACCGCCAGCAGATCGGGCGACGCGGCCGAAGGCGACACAAAGCCCGCGAACAGGTTCGTCGCACTGTTCGCCGAAAGCCTCGCGGCGCACAGCTTCGTCAAGCTGCTGCTCGGCCGCTACCGCGGCGCCGACCCCGCACTGGCCGACCTGAAGACGATCGAGCTGCGCCGCATCAAGCTGCGCGGCCGCGACATGCTGTCGTTCGTCGATCACCATGCGACGCGCGACGTGACGCGCAATCTGGAGATCGGCGCCGGCATCGATGCGGTGCGCGACGCGCTGCGCGCCGGCTTCGAGCATGCGCATCTGCTGACGAGCGAGCACGACATCCAGTGGTCGATCAGCCGCAAGGGCCGGCAGTCGCTGCGCCGCGGCCGGCTCGCGCCGGTGGCGCCGCAGCCGCAGGCCACGGCGATCGAGATCGGCGCGGCGGACGTTGCGTCGCAAGAGGACGCCGACGAGCCGCGGCTCGTCGCCCACGACCGCGCGAAGCGCCGCTACATCGCCCCCGACCGGCCCTTCCTCGCCGCGCTCGGCGTCACCGACGCCCAGCACCACGTCATCCCGGCGATGGCGCGCAAGTGGAAGCAGATCAACAAGTTCGTCGAGATCTTCGACCATGCGCTCGCCACCAGCGCGCTCGCCCAGCAATCACGGCTGCGCGTGCTCGACTTCGGCTGCGGCAAGGGCTACCTGACGTTCGCGGTGCACGAGCATCTGACGCGCGCGCTGGCGCGCGAGGCCCAAGTCATCGGCGTCGAACTGCGTGGCGACCTCGTGCGCCAATGCAACGGCGTCGCGCAGCGCCTCGGGCTCGATGGCCTTTCGTTCGAGCAGGGCGACGTGCGCCACTACGCGCCGGGCGCGATCGACGTCATGATCGCGCTGCACGCCTGCGACACCGCGACCGACCACGCGATCGCGCTCGGCATCCGCGCCGGCGCGGCGATCATCATGTGCTCGCCGTGCTGCCACAAGGAGCTGCGTCCGCAGATGCGCAGCCCCGCACCGCTGCAGGCGCTGCTGCAGCACGGCATCCACATGGCGCAGCAGGCCGAGATGGTGACCGACACGCTGCGCGCGCTGCTGCTCGAGTCGGAAGGCTACGCGGCGCAGGTGTTCGAGTTCGTCTCGCCGGAGCACACGAGCAAGAACAAGATGATCCTCGCGGTCCGGCGCCAGACTCCGTCTGCGCGCGAGCAGACGCTGCACCGAGTCGACGAACTGAAGAGCTTCTACGGCGTGCGCGAGCAGTGCCTCGAAACGCTGCTTCGCACCGCGCGGCGTGACAGGTGCGATCAGGCCGGCCGCTGACGGCGACGCGCGCAGAACCCGACGGCGGCCAGGCCGGCGGCCATCAACGCCCAAGTCGAAGGCTCGGGCACCGGCGCCAAGGCCAGCGAGGTGGTGATCTGCAGGTTCGATTCCGTCGTATGGCGCTCGGCGAAGAAGAAGTTGAAGCTGTAGTTGCCTTCGGCCTTGCCCGCCATCAGGGTGTCCAGGTCCGCGGTCGCGCTCACTGCACCGTGAACGCCGCCGAGATCAATGCCGAGCTTGTTGTCGAAGAAGACCCAGACGTCGTCGTCGCCGGTAAAGGAGAAGGTCTGGCCGGTGCCGGGCTTGTAGCCGAACTGCGCGGCGATCGCGTACGTGAAGTGATAGTTGTGTACGCGGCCTTCATTGCCGAGCAGCATGTCGTCGATCGGGAAGAACGCGCTGCTGCTGTAACTGTAGATGCCCGAGCCGGGCGAGTCTTCGGACAGCGTCAGCGCAAACGGCATGCTGTCACTGGACTTCGTGTACCACTGATTGAAATTGGCCTCGTTGACGATGGACTGTCCCACCGCGGTCAGCGTGGGCACGCCGCCCGTGAGAGTCGTCTCGACCATGCCGGTGACGAGGCCGCTGATGCTGCCTTCGAAGTTCACGCCATCGGCGTTGAAGTCGCGCACGGTGCCGCTGAGCGTGGTGCTTGCAGCGAAAGGGGTGGTGGCGGCGAATGCCAGTACCGCGGCGGTCAGCAGCTTTTTCATCGGGCAGTCCCAGGGTGGTATCCAGGTGCGGGCGACGATAGCGCGCAGCGGGTACGCTCACAATCCCGCGATCCGGGGGGTGCCGTTCGCAACGCGGCTTGGGCCTGTGCAGTCTGGAACGCAGCCTTCCGGCAGATGCGGCTCTGCGGCTCAGCGCTGCGCCGTCGCGCAAGTTGCAATGACAGTCAAGGCCGCGGCGTGGCGCCGGATCACGATGAGAGTCACAGGCTTCACGACGGCCTGGCGCAGCGTCGGCGAGCGCGGCGCTGCCGAAGCCGAGGGCTGTGTGGCACGCGTCGTCGAGT
>JBDHSE010000407.1:0-2898 GCA_039807955.1 Ideonella sp.
CGCGCCTACGAGGTCGACCTCATGACGGGGCAGCGCGTCGCCGCGCTCGAACCGGCCGCCGAGCCGGGTGGCAACATCAAGGTCATGCTCGAGAACGGCGCCGTGCTGCAAGGCCGCACCGTGATCCTGTCGCCCGGCGCGCGCTGGCGCACCGTCGACGTGCCCGGCGAAGCCGAGTACCGCAACAAGGGCGTCGCCTACTGCCCGCACTGCGACGGCCCGCTCTACAAGGGCAAGCGCGTCGCGGTGATCGGCGGCGGCAACTCGGGCGTCGAGGCGGCGATCGACCTCGCCGGCGTCGTTGAACACGTGACGGTGATCGAGTTCGCCGAGTCGCTGAAGGCCGACGCCGTGCTGTTGAAGAAACTGCACAGCCTGCCGAACGTGACGGTGCACGCCAATGCGCAGACGACCGAGATCACCGGCGACGGCCAGAAGGTCAATGGCCTGCGCTACACCGATCGCGCGAGCGGCGAATCGCATCTCGTCGAACTGGCCGGCGTGTTCGTGCAGATCGGCCTCGTACCGAACACCGAATGGCTGAAGGGTTGCGTCGAGTTGTCGCGCCACGGCGAGATCATCATCGACGCCCGGGGCGCGACGAGCCTGCCCGGCGTGTTCGCTGCAGGCGACGCGACGACGGTGCCGTTCAAGCAGATCGTCATCGCCGCCGGCGACGGTGCGAAGGCGGCGCTCGCGGCGTTCGACCATCTCGTGCGCAGCTGATCGCGCGCAAAGCCGCCCGGGTTGGACGTTCGCGTCCACCCGGGCGCGAGCTTCGGCGCTAGCGCCCTGCCTTGGCGCGTTCGGATTGGGGACAAGTGCGCTGCGCTAGACTGCGCCGAGCCTGCCCCACCTATGAACCAAACTGCCGACCCGGCCCGCGCACCCATGTCCGTCTCCCAAGAAAGCCTGCTCCAGGCCCTCGCCAAGGTCGTCGATCCGAACACCGGCAAGGACTTCGTCTCGACCGAGCAACTGAAGAACCTGCGCGTCGACGACGGCGACGTCGCCTTCGACATCGAACTCGGCTATCCGGCCAAGAGCCAGATGGCGGCGCTGCGCAAGGACTTGATCGCCGCCGCGCGCAGCGTTCCGGGCGTGAGCAACGTCAGCGTCAACCTGTCGACGAACATCATCGCGCACGCGGTGCAGCGCGGCGTGCAGTTGTTGCCGAAGGTGAAGAACATCGTCGCCGTCGCGTCGGGCAAGGGCGGTGTCGGCAAGAGCACGACGGCGGTGAACCTCGCGCTCGCGCTCGCCGCCGAGGGCGCGCGCGTCGGCATGCTCGACGCCGACGTCTACGGCCCGAGCCTGCCGACGATGCTCGGCTGCACCGGCCGGCCCGAGAGCGCCGACGGCAAGACGATGGAGCCGCTCGAGAACTACGGCGTGCAGGTGATGTCGATCGGCTTCATGGTCGACGCCGACAACCCGATGATCTGGCGCGGCCCGATGGCGACGCAGGCGCTCGAGCAGTTGCTGCGCCAGACGAACTGGGCCGAACTCGACTACCTGCTTGTCGACATGCCGCCCGGCACCGGCGACATCCAGCTCACGCTGTCGCAGCGCGTGCCGCTGACCGGCGCGGTGATCGTGACGACGCCGCAGGACATCGCGCTGATGGACGCCCGCCGCGGCCTGAAGATGTTCGAGAAGGTCGGCGTGCCGATCCTCGGCATCGTCGAGAACATGGCGGTCCACGTCTGCTCGAACTGCGGCCATGTCGAGCACATCTTCGGCGCCGACGGCGGCAAGCGCATGTCGGCCGAGTACAAGGTCGACTACCTCGGCGCGCTGCCGCTCGCGATCGGCATCCGCGAGCAGGCCGACTCGGGCAAGCCGACGGTCGTCGCCGACCCCGACGGCGAGATCGCCGGCATCTACAAGAGCGTCGCGCGCCAGGTCGCGGTGAGCATCGCGCAGCGCGTCAAGGAATCGCCGTCGAAGTTCCCGACGATCACGATCTCGAAGACGACTTGAAGCGATGACCGAGCGCCCCGCGATCGACCTCGCGATCGTGATGGAGCGCGAGACGGCGCCCAATGAGTGGGAGGCCTGGCGCCATCGCCCGGTCGAGGTGGTGCCGCACGAAGGCGCGTTCGGCGCCGCGCCGCACGTGCTGCGCGACGACGGGCGCGTGCTGCGAACGCTCCATCCCGGGTTCCGGCTCGAGCTCTTTCGCGACGAGTGCGAGGGCTACTACCTGAACCTCGACACCGGGACGCCGGTCTGGTTCATCCTCTGGCGCAGCGACGACGAGGACCCCTCGCGCGCCTGGCCGGTGAGCCTGAGCGTGTCGTACAACGAGGCCGGGCGCTGGCTCGACGCTCAGGAGCGCGTCGACAACCTGCCGCTGCCGGTCGAGGTCGCGCAATGGCTGCAGGTCTTCAACGACGTGTACTACCGCCCCGAGCCGAAGAAGCGCCGGCGCCCGCCGTCGTTCCTGCCGCCGTCGCAGCGCGAGCGGTGAGGCCGCAGCAGCGCCGCAGCACAGGGCCCGGGAATGAGTGACGACGAAGGCTTCTTCTCGCGCTGGTCGCGGCGCAAGGCGCAGCGGCGCGCGGGCGAGGCGCTGCCCACCGAGCCGGCGCGCGAATCGCCGCGCGCGGCCGCACCGGCCGCGCCGTCGGCCGCTGCGCCGCAGGCCGCCGCGGTGCCGGCTTCCATCGCGCGGCAGGCAGATGACGCGACAGCCGCCACGCTGCCGCTGCCGACGCTCGCCGACGTCGCGACGCTGACGCCGACATCCGACTTCTCGCGCTTCGTCGCCGCCGGCGTCGATCCATCGGTGCAGCATGCCGCGCTGAAGACGCTTTTCAGCGATCCGCACTTCAACGAGATGGACGGCCTGGACGTCTACATCGACGACTACAACGCGCCGAACCCGATCCCCGC
>JBDHSE010000408.1:0-2897 GCA_039807955.1 Ideonella sp.
TCCTCGCTGTGGCCGTCGCGCTCGGCGTCCATGATGAACTTGCCGCTCTTCTTGCGCATGCCGTTTTGCAGCGCGTTCGTCTCGGGCAGGCTGCGCGCGAAGTCGAAGCACATCAGCAACTCGTTCAAGTTGCCCGGCACGAAGGTCGCCGAGACCTTCTTGTTGTTCTGGCGCGCGGTCGCCAGGTCCATGTAGTTCGCGTTGATCAGCTCCTTCTGGAGCCACATCGCGTCCTCCTTCTGGACGTTCTGCGGCTTCTTCGCGGAACCGGTCGGCGCGGGCATCGTGACGGTGGCGTTCATGGTCATGTCCCTTATGCAGCGTTCCAGAGCTTGATCGAATCGGCGAAGGTGCCGGACTGTTCGCGGATCGGGGCCATCTGGCCGGTGTTCTCGGCGTACTTGAAGGCGGTGTACGGGATGCCGTGCTTCTTCAGCACGTCCTGCAGCATCGGGCGCTCGAGCAGCGCCGGGTCGCAGAACGACGGCGCGGCGAAGACGACGCCCTCGGCGCCGCGCGTCTTGACCTGGTTCATCAGGTAGACGCCCTTTTGCTCGCGCGTCGCGTCGTACTTGGCGGCGGTTGCCGCCGAGCGGTGCAGGAAGGCCTTCGAAAGCTCCTCGAGCGGGTTCTTGTCGGCCGGCACTTCGTCGAGCAGCCAGCGCGTGACGAGCATGAAGTCGTCATCGACGATGTAGCAGCCCGACATCTCGACCGACTTGATCAGCGCCAGCGGCGGCTGCTCGCAGAACGCGCCGTTGATGACGACGCGCGCGTTGTCGCGCTTCGGGCGCTGCGTCTTCGCGACGGCGGCGAGGTAGTCGCGCACGAGCTTGGTGTGCTCCTCGACCGGCAGCACCATGCCGGCGCGCAGCAGCAGGTAGACCTCGGAGGTCGGCGCCTGCCACGGGTACGCCGCGCGGTACTTGTACAGCTCGCCGATCACGGCGCGGTTCTCGTTGTAGACGGCGATCGACGCGTTCACGTCGGCGTCGGTGATCTCGCGCCCGGCGAGCTTGGCGAGGTCCTCGCGCAGGATCTGCATCTCCTCGATGTAGAAGCGCCCGCCGACCGAGTCCTCGTAGTTCTGCGGCACGTCGATGTAGCGGACGTACTTGTCCTTGAAGAGCATCTTCCACATGCCCGACAAGTTGCGGATGACGTCGCAGATCGACGGGAACAGCATGCCGTCGAGGCTGTCGAGCCGCCCGGTGAGGCCGAGCTCGATCGTCGAGCGCGGAATGCGGCAGATGTAGCTCTGGTAGTAGGCGTCGCCCTGGATCACCTCGAGCGAGTCGCCGCCGCCCATGATGCCCACCGGCAGCATGCCGGCGGCGTGGATGATCTCGCGCGGCACGTAGATCGGCATGTAGCCGATCGCCTTGCGGCCCGGTTTCGCCGCCTTCCACTCCTTGACGGCGTTGAAGTGCAGATCCTCGAACAGCGTCTCGCAACGATGGACGATGGCGGCAACAGCCGCGTTGCTGGCGGCGGCGTCGGAGGCGGCGGTACTCATCAGCGGTGCTCCCAGGCTGGATTGCGCTTCGCGAGGAAGGCGGCGAGGCCCTCGTTCGCGTCGTGGGTGGACATCAGGCGATCGAGGTAAAGCCGTTCGACGGCGGCGAGCCGTTCGCGCACCTGCGCGCGCATTGCGACGCGCGCTGCGGCAAGTGCGAGGGCGAGCGACGCCGCGCTCTTGGCGGCGAGGTGCTCGTCGAAGTAGGCGAGCGCGGCGGCCTCGGGGTCGGGTGCGACGCGCTGCACGATGCCCTGCGCGAGCGCCTCGGTAGCGCCGACCGAGCGGCCGGAAAAGAGCAGATCCTCGGCCGCCGGCTGCGTCATGCGAAACGGCAGCAGCACCGACGCCGCCGGCGCGAAGACGCCGAGCTTCATCTCGGGCTGGCCGAACTGTGCGTCGTCGGAGGCGATGATCTGGCTGCCGGCGAGCGCGACTTCGAGCCCGCCGCCGAGGCACTGGCCGCGCACCGCGACGAGGATCGGCGCCGGGAACTCGATCATCGCGAGGATCAGCGCGTGCAGCGAGGCGAGCATCGCGGCGCACTTCTCGCGCAGGTGTTCCTCGACGCTCGCGCCGAAGCTGAAGTGAGGTCCTTCGGCGTCGAGCAGCACGCCGCGCAGGCCGGGTGCGGCGCGGTGCGCGTCGAGCGCCGCGTGCAGCGCGCCGATCATCTCGGCGTCGACGATGTTCGCCTTCGGCCGCGCCAGGCGCAGCCGCAGCAGCGCGCCGTCGCGGTCGAGCCAGACCTTCAGCGCGGCGCTGGCGTCAGCCATGCTTCTTCGCCTTGGGCTGGATCTCGTCGTGCATCGGGCCGACCCAGCTCTGCCCGGCGGCGAGCTTCTGGCGCAGCAACACGAAGTCGATCTCGCGGTCGTCCTTCGTGCCCTCGTTGAAGGCGGTGAAGCCGGCGCGCGCCTCGGTCATCATGTTGAGCGCGAGCCAGGCGCGCGAGTTCTCCTTGTTGCGGTTCCAGGCGTCGAGCTTGGGCTTGCGCAGTTCCTCGAGCGTCTTCGTCATGCAGTCGGGGAAGGTGAGCAGGATCTTGGCGCACAGCTCCTCGACCTTGGCGTCGAGCATCGACAGGTCGACCGTGCCGCGCTTCATCAGCGCCTTGCCTTCCTCGAGCGCGGCGCCGGTCTTGGCCTCGCCGTACGCGTTGCGGCCGAACTCGTCGAACTGGCGCTGGGTCTCGACGAGCGGATTCGCGACCCACTTGCCGTCGACCTTCAGCGCCGGGACGATCTCGGTGAGGATGCCCATCTGGTAGGCCTTGTGCGCGGAGAACGGCTCGCACAGCACGCAGGCCGCTATCGCGCGCTCGGCGCCGACGACGACCGGCAGGAAGTCGGTCGCGCCGCCGATCGGCGCCGAGCCGTGC
>JBDHSE010000409.1:0-2893 GCA_039807955.1 Ideonella sp.
CCCGCGCCGCGGACAAAGGCATCCGCGTCATCAGCGTCACCGGCTCGCGCATCACCAGCGCGGTGGAAGCCGGCTCGAATCTCGTCATCGCTCAAGTGTCGGCGCGGGTCGGCCTGAGCGAATCCACGCAACCCGCCTAACCGGAGGCCGTCATGGCACAGGTCGCAGTACGTCAGTTCGCCGGAGACATCCGGTTCTGGGAATTCGGGACGGGCGCCGTGCGCGTGCCGGTCATCCTCGAGCCCGCCGATCCGCAGCGCAACCAGCCCGTCGAGTGCAACGCGCTCACGTTCGGCTACGAGGCCGGCGACGACATCAGCGTCGTCTCCAAGCGTCGCGATGCGCGCTACAACCAGCCGATCCATACCGAAACGCTGCCGGGCACCACCAGCGTCAGCGCCACCCTGCTCGAAATTCCGCCGATCATCCTCGCGCGCATCCTGTACGGCTCGGCCAGCTCGGCGACGGTGTCGTCCGGTACGGTGACGGAAGCCGTGCACGAGGTCACCACCGTCGCCACGCCGTTCCAGTTGCCGCACCGCCTGCTCACCGGCACGCCGGTGCTCGAAAAGGTCGGCACGCCGAGCAATACCGCGCTCGTCGCCGGAACCGACTACAAGATCGACCTGCGCCGCGGGCAGATCACCTGGGTCAGCAGCGTGGTCGCGGCCGGCGACGATATCGAGATCACCTACACCTACGACGCACACGTGGCGACCACGATCCTCGGCGGCGCGGTGCCGACCAAGTCGTTCTACATCACCGGCGACATGCAGGACCGCATCAGCGGCAAGAACGGCGAGCTGCGCATCCCCGAGGCGCGACTCACCGTCGACGGCGAAGTCGACTGGCTGAGCAGCGAGCCGATCCAGGCCGTGCTCACCGGCGCCTGCGTCGTCGCCGACGGCGAGGCTGCCGCGTACACGTTCGTCGAGTACGGCGCCTCGGCCTGATCCGCTCCCGCGTGACCCCCGGCGCCATTCCGGCGCCGGGGTTCTTCTCTCGCCGACCGGATCAGCATGGCCCGCTTTGACGTCTCCTCAGCATTCACCCGCGAGGCCACGCGCCTCGGCTCCGTCGTGCGCGAGAGCGAGCGCGCGAAGCAGCGTGCGGTCGGCACGCTCGCGCGCCGGCTGCCGGTCGAGGCTCGGCGTGACATCCAGGCCGAGTACAACCTGCCGGCCGGGCGCATCAGCCAGGGCCTGAGCGTCTCGCGCGGCGACGGCTACGTCGAGCTGCGCGCGGCGAAGCGCGGCATCGGCATGACCAACTTCGGAGCTCGCTGGGGAGGCCGCAAGTCGCCCGGCGTCACCGTCGAGATTCTGCGCGGCAAGCGCGAGCTGTGGCCCGATCTCTTCATCGCCGCCGGCAAGGGCGGCAACAAGCAGGTGTTCGCGCGCACCACGCGCAAGCGCCTGCCGATCAAATCCTACTACGGCCCGTCCATCGCGCAGATGTTGCGCAAGCCCGGACGCGCGGAACGCCTGGCCACGTTCGCCGAGGACATCCTGCGCAATGAGTTCGAGCGCCTCGGAGTGACCCGCTGATGGCCGGCGCCCGCGACGAGGTCATCCGCTACGTCTACGAGGTCAGCGGCTCGAAAGAGCTGCAGGACATCGCGCGCCAGCTCACCGCAACCGGCGATGTCAGCGACGAGGTCGAGGCGCAAATCCGCGGCCTCGCCGACGAGTTCGGCAAGCTCGGCAAGGAAGCGGAGCAGGCGCGCTCGCTGCAGAAAGCCAGCGAGCAGTTCAAGACCATGGCGCGCTCGGTGCTCGAAACCGAGAAGGCCATCGCCAGCGCGCGCAGCAAGGTCGCGGAACTCGGCAAGGCGATCTCCGCGACCGAGGAACCGACCAAGCGCCAGACGCGCGAGTTCGAGGCCGCGCGCCGCGAGCTCGACCGCCTTGAGGCCACCCAGGCGAAGCAGCGCGGGCGCCTTGGCGAACTGAAGTCCGGCTTCGATGCCGCCGGCCTGTCCACGCGCAATCTCGTCGCCGCCGAGCAGGCGCTCGGCGAGCAGGTGCGTGGCACCGAAGCGGCGATGCAGCGCCTCGTCAGCAGCGCGCGCGCCACGGTCAATGCCCGTCAGCAGGCGGCGCAGGCCGAGCAGGCGCTGTTGCAGCAGCTGCGCAACACCGTGCAACAGCAGCAGCAGGCGGCGCGCGCCACCGAAAACCTCCAGCGCGTGCGCGAGCAGCTCGCTGCGCGCTCGCAGACCGCCGCCGGCACCGAGCGCGTCTATGCGCAGTCGCTCGGCACCAGCGCGGCGAAGATCGCGGCGATCGGTGCCGCGGCGATCGGCATCACCTCGTCGGTGCAGCTCGCGCGCACCGGCTTGTCGCAGCTCATCGAGACCGCCGGCAAGTTCCAGCAACTCGATGTGCAGCTCGATTCCGTGTTCGGCGAGCGCTCGACCGAGGCGCTCGAAGACATCCAGCGTTTCGCCCGCGAAACGCCGTACCAGTTGCAGCAGGTCGCCGACGCTTTCGTCAAGCTCAAGGCGTTCGGCCTCGATCCGATGGACGGCACCTTCGATGCGATCGCCGACCAGGCGGCGAAGCTCGGCGGCTCGCAGGAGCAGTTGACCGGCATCACGCTCGCGCTCGGCCAGGCGTGGGCCAAACAGAAACTGCAGGGCGAGGAAATCCTGCAGCTCGTCGAGCGCGGCGTGCCGGTGTGGGACCTGTTGCAAAAGGCCACCGGCAAGAACGTCCAGGAGCTGCAGAAGCTCAGCGAGGCCGGCGCGCTCGGGCGCAAGGAGATCAAGGCGCTCATCGACCAGATCGGCGAAAGCGCCGACGGCGCCAGCGCGCGCCTGGCCGACACGCTGCCCGGCCAGATCAACCGGCTCAAGGGCCAGTGGGCCGAGTTCCTCAACCTCATCGCCAAC
>JBDHSE010000410.1:0-2888 GCA_039807955.1 Ideonella sp.
CGGAAGTCCTTGAACTGCAGGTAGTGCTTGATGAGGCTCATGCCGGGTTTCATGGCGCGGGCGCGGCGAGGAAGTCCTTGACGAGCGGGCACAGGATCGCGACCATCTGCCGCGCCTCGTCGGCCGACAGGATCAGCGACGGCACGAGGCGGATGACGCGATCGGCGGTGACGCTGATCAGGAGCCCCGCCTGTGCCGCAAGGCCGAGCAGCGCGCCGCACGGCCGATCGAGTTCGATGCCGAGCATCAGGCCCTGGCCGCGGATCTCGACCACGCCCTTGACGCCGGCAAGCTCCTTCTCGAGGCCGCCCTTGAGCACTTCGCCGACGCGGGCGGCGTTACTCAGCAGGTCGTCCTCTTCCATGATGCGGATCGTCTCGACACCGGCGCGCATCGCGAGCGGGTTGCCGCCGAAGGTCGTGCCGTGGTTGCCGGGGCCGAAGACGTCGGCCGCGCGCGGCCCGCAGACGACGGCGCCGATCGGCACCCCGGAGCCCAGGCCCTTGGCGAGCGGCATCACGTCGGGCTGGATGCCGGCCCATTGGTGGGCGAACCACTTGCCGGTGCGGCCCATGCCGCACTGCACCTCGTCGAGCATGAGCAGCCAGCCGTTGGCGTCGCAGATGCGGCGCACCGCGCGCAGGTAGTCGATCGTCGCCTGGTTGATCCCGCCTTCGCCCTGAATCACCTCGAGGAAGACGGCGGTCACATTCGGATGGGTGCGCGCAACGTCGTCGAGCGCTGTCGTGTCGTTCAGCGGAACGCGCACGAAGCCCTCGACGAGCGGGCCGAAGCCGGCCTGGATCTTCGGGTTGCCGGTGGCCGACAGCGTCGCGATCGAGCGGCCGTGAAACGCCCGCTCGTAGACGACGATCTCGGGCCGCTCGATGCCCTTGTCGTGGCCGAACTTGCGCGCGATCTTGATCGCCGCCTCGTTCGCCTCGAGCCCGGTGCTGCAGAAGAACACCTTGGACAGGCCCGAGAGTTCGCACAGCTTGGCGGCGAGCTGCTCCTGCAGCGGCACGAAGTAGTAGTTCGAGGTGTGGATCAGCTTGCCGATCTGGTCCTGCAGCGCCGGCACGAGCTTCGGGTGCGCATGGCCGAGCGTGTTGACGGCGATGCCGCCGAGGCCGTCGAGGTACTTGCGGCCGTCGGTGTCCCACAGCCAGCAGCCTCGGCCGTGCGACAGCGCGATCGGCACGCGGCCGTAGGTCTGCATCACGTGCGGTTCCGAGGGTGGCGTCGGCTTGGCGTTGGCTTTCATGCGGGCTCCGGCGAAAAAAACGGCCCGGGCGGTGCAAAAGCCCCGTCCCGTGCCGGAATGATTCTAAGGCGCGACCTGCGCGCGCCGAAGACGGGGACATGAACCCGCAGGTCGAGCTGGCCACTGATGTTGCGCCGCAACAAAGACGAGGCACAATAGCGCCCCGCCCCCGCTCTGCCGCGAGGGCGTTGTGGGCCGAGCGTCCATTGCGGCCGCTTCGTGTGCCTGCACCGACACGCATGAAACCGAACCCGCCGCGCGAGATCTTCATCCAGGGCGTGACCCACGCGGGCAAGACCTTTCGTCCCAGCGACTGGGCCGAGCGCCTGGCCGGCGCGATGTCGTGCTTCCGGCCCGAGGGCACGGTCGGCAGCATCGGCGCGCGCATCGGCTACTCGCCGTACTGCGTGCCCAACAACATCAACGGCGTGAAGTGCGTGATCGTCAACGAGGCGCTGCGCGACGTCGAACCGATGGCGTGGGATTTCGTGATGAACTTCGCCCGCGACAACGACCTGCAGACCTTCGAAGCCTGCCTGCTGCCCGACGCGCCGCCGCAGTGACCGCCCGCCCAGGCGGGGACGCGAGAGACCGCCAGAAATGCAAGAGGCCCGCACTCGCGGGCCTCGATGCTTCGGCAGGCGACCTTCAGGCCGCGGCCGGCATCGCCTTGATCTTCGCCGACAGCCGGCTCTTGTGGCGCGCCGCCTTGTTCTTGTGGAAGATGTCCTTGTCGGCGATCGAGTCGATCACCGGCTGCGCGGTCTTGAAAAGCTCGGCGGCCTTGGCCTTGTCGCCGGCGGCGACGGCCTTCTGCACGTTCTTGATGACGGTGCGGAACTTCGAGCGCAGCGCGGTGTTCGCGGCGTTGAGCTTGACGTTCTGGCGCGTACGCTTCAGGCCCGACGCGATGCGGACGGTCTTCTTCTTGGCTTTGGTCGAGGTGGCCATGCTTGGGGGGTGTTCTGGGTAGAGCGAAGCCGCGAAGTATAGCATCCCGGCCGCATCGATCGGCCGATGCGCGTGCTTGCAGCCCGATGGCGGCGGCGCGCTTCCTATAATCCGCCACCGCGGGCGGCCCGGCGCCGGCCTGCCGGCAGCGCAACGGACGCTTCGCGGCGCATGTCGCCGCCAACCCCGCGCGTCGCCTCGACAAGGTCCGCATGAACCTGCTGCGCGCAGCCTCCACCGTATCGCTTTTCACGCTCGCCTCGCGCATCACCGGCCTCGCGCGCGAGTTGATCATCGCCGCGACCTTCGGCGCGAGCGCCGCGACCGACGCCTTCAACGTCGCGTTTCGGATCCCGAACCTGCTGCGCCGTCTGTTCGCCGAAGGCGCGTTCTCGCAGGCCTTCGTGCCGATCCTCGCCGCGACGCGCAGCCGCGAGGGCGACGCCCTCACGCAGCGCCTGATCGACGCCGTCGCGAGCGTGCTGTTTTGGCTCTTGCTGCTGCTGAGCGTGATCGGCGTCGTCTTCGCGCCGGCCGTCGTCTGGCTGATGGCGTCGGGGCTTGCCGCGTTCGACGACGCGGTCGTCATGACGCGCCTGATGTTTCCCTACATCGCGTGCATGTCGCTCGTCGCGCTGTCGGCCGGCGTCCTCAACACCTGGAAGCGCTTCGC
>JBDHSE010000411.1:0-2876 GCA_039807955.1 Ideonella sp.
CCCGTCACCTTGTAGCCGAGGTTGTGCAGGATCTCGGCGATGCCGCTCATGCCGGCGCCGCCGACGCCGACGAAGTGAATGTGCTTCACGGCATGCTTCATGCTCGTCCCCCCGCGGTGCAGAGCGTCTTCGTCGGCACTCGTGGGCCTTCGACGAAGTGGATGTGCTTGACGGTGTGCTTCATGCTCGGCCCCCCGCACAGCAGAGCGTCTTCGTCGGCATGCGTGAGCCTTCGACGAAGTGAATGTGCTTTACGGCGTGCTTCATGCCAGCACCCCCTTGCGTGCGACCAGGCCTTCGATCTCGTCGGCGACGCGCTGCGCGGCACGCGGCGCGGCCAGCGCGCGTGCCTTCGCCGCCATCGCGAGCAGCGCGTCGCGCGTGAGTGTGCGCAGCAGGTCGGCCAGCCGCTGCGGCGCGAGCTCGCCCTGCGGCAGGTGGATCGCCGCGCCGCGCTCGGCCAAATGCGCCGCGTTGTCGCGCTGGTGGCTCGTCGTGCTGACGACGAGCGGCACGAGGATGCTCGCAACGCCCGCTGCGCACAGCTCGCTCACCGTCACCGCGCCGGCGCGGCAGACGATCACGTCGCACTCGGCGAGCCGCGCCGCCATGTCGTCGATGAACGGCAGCAGCTCGGCTTCGACGCCGGCGCTGCGGTAGCCGGCCTGCACCGCTGCGAAGTTGGCCTCGCCGGTCTGGTGCGTGACCTGCGGCCGCTCTGCCACCGGGCACAGCGCGAGTGCCTGCGGCACGCATTCGTTCAAGACCCTTGCGCCGAGGCTGCCGCCGACGACGAGCAGCCGCAGCCGCCCGCCGCGGCCGGCAAAGCGCGCCTGCGGCGCGGGCAGCGCCTCGATCTCGGCACGCACCGGGTTGCCGGTGACGACGGCGCGCTTCGTGCGCCGCGCCGCGTCGCCGTCGAAGCCGAAGGCGATGCGATCGGCGACCGGCGCGAGCGCGCGGTTGCTCATCAGGAGCGTCGCGTCGGCGTTGACGAGCACGAGCGGCTTGCCGAGCAGCGCCGCCATCATGCCGCCCGGAAAGCACACATAACCGCCCATGCCGAGCACCGCATCGGTCTTGCGCGCGCGCAGGATGCGCAGGCAGGCCCAGAACGCGACGAGCAGCCGCAACCCGCCGGTCAGCGTGTGCACGATCCCCTTGCCGCGCAGCCCGGTGAACGCGATCGCGTCGAGCGCGATGCCGCGCTGCGGCACGAGGCGGTTCTCCATGCCGGTCGTCGTGCCGAGCCACGACACGCTCCAGCCGCGCGACTGCATCTCGCGCGCGACGGCAAGCCCAGGCATCACATGCCCGCCGGTGCCCGCGGCCATGACGACGAGGTGCCTCATGCGGCGGCCTCCGCTGCGCAGTGCCGACTCAAAACGCTGGAGCAGTCGGCCGCTGCGCGCATGAGCTGTCTGTTCTGCCTTCGGCATGCGCGCTGCGCGCACTTCACGTCGCTGCGCGACATGAGCCTACGCCGGAACCGGCAACTCATGCGCGGCCTCCGCGCATGAGCTGTCTGTTCTCGATATCCACCCGCAGGACGATCGCGAGGGCGACGAGGTTGACGACGAGGGCGGAGCCGCCGAAGCTCATCAGCGGCAGCGTCAGGCCCTTGGTCGGCAGCACGCCGAGGTTGACGCCCATGTTGATGAACGCCTGGCCGCCCATCCAGATGCCGATGCCCTGCGCGTACAGGCCGGCGAACACGCGGTCGAGCGCGATCGCCTGGCGGCCGATGTGAAAGATGCGCCGCGTCAACCAGAAGAAGGCGACGATGACGACGGCGACACCGACGAAGCCGAGTTCCTCGCCGATCACCGCGAGCAGGAAGTCGGTGTGCGCCTCGGGCAGGTAGTGCAGCTTCTCGACCGAGCCGCCGAGCCCCTGGCCGAAGATCTCGCCGCGGCCGAACGCGATCAGCGAATGCGACAGCTGGTACGCCTTGCCGAGGGTGTACTTCTCGTCCCACGGGTTCAGGTAGGCGAAGATGCGTTCGCGCCGCCACTCGCTCATCGTGATCATCAGCACGAACGCGCCGAGCAGCACCGACGTGATGAGGAAGAACATGCGGCCGTTGACGCCGCCGAGGAAGAGGATGCCCATCGCGATCGCGGCGATCACCATGAACGCGCCCATGTCGGGCTCGGCCAGCAGCAGCATGCCGACGACGCCGACCGACACCGCCATCGGCAGCACCGCCTGCAGGAACTTCTCCTTCACGTCCATCTTGCGCACCATGTAGCCGGCGGCGTACATCGCGATCGTCAGCTTGGCGAGTTCGGACGGCTGGAAGTTCATCACGCCGAGCGGTATCCAGCGCCGCGCGCCGTTCACGCCCTTGCCGACGAACGGCAGCAGCACGACGACGAGCAGCAGCAGCGACGCGACGAACAGCCACGGCGACCAGCGCTCCCACTGCTCCATCGGCACCTGGACGGCGACGAGCGCGACGACGAGGCCGAGCGCGATCGACAGCGCCTGGCGCGTGAGGAAGTAGGTCGGCGCGTAGCGCGCGAACTTCGGGTTGTCGGGCAGCGCGATCGACGCCGAATAGACCATCACGAGGCCGAGCGCGAGCAGCGCGACGACGACCCACACCAGCGCCTGGTCGAAGCCGAGCAGGCGCGTCGGCCGCCCGGCCGAGACGCTGACCCAGTCGCGCACCGGGACCTCGGCGCTGTCGCCACGACCGACGAGCGCGAGCACGCGCGCCTTGCATGCGTCCCAGCCCAAACGTGCGGCGAATTGCGTCATGCGACTGCCTCCGGACGGTCCATGCACCGCGACATGTTCGCGCGGTCGGCAGCCCGCCGCATTCGCTCGCTTCGATCCCCGCTGCGCGGGGCCCCTCTTGCGCGGCTCATGCG
>JBDHSE010000412.1:0-2875 GCA_039807955.1 Ideonella sp.
CTGACGCAGGACGAGGTCGAGACGATGGCGCGGCGCCTGAACGTCAAGCGCGAGGAAGTCCTCGAGATGGAGACGCGCATGTCGGGCGGCGACATCGCGCTCGAGCCGCAGATCGACGACGGCGAGGAGAACTTCGCGCCGATTTCCTATCTGGCCGACGACAGCACCGAGCCGACGCGCGTCATCGAATCGCACCGCCGCGACTGGCTCGCGAGCGACGGCATCGCCCGCGCGCTCGACGCGCTCGACGCCCGCAGCCGCCGCATCGTCGAGCAGCGCTGGCTCGAGGTCAACGACGACACGAGCGGCGGCATGACGCTGCACGAACTGGCCGCCGAATACGGCGTCAGCGCCGAGCGCATCCGCCAGATCGAGGTCGCGGCGATGAAGAAGATGCGCAAGGCGCTCGTCGAAGCGGCCTGATTCCTGCGCCCGCCCGGGGCACGGCAGCGGCCGGATCGGCCGGCCGTCAACCCTCTTTCACCAAGGTCTCGAGGTCGGACTGCAAGTCCTGCGACGGCGCGCCGTAGCGCTCGAACAATCGCAGCCGACCCTCGGCGTCGATGACGTACGAGCCGGCGGTGTGGTCCACCGTATAGCTCGCATCCGTCTTGCCCGGCACCTTGGCGAAGAAGACCTTGAACTCGCGCGCCGCGTCGGCCGTCTGCTCGGGCGTGCCGCGCAGCGCAACGAAGCTCGGGTCGAACGCGGCGAGGTAGGCCTTCAGCACCTCGGGCGTGTCGCGCTCGGGGTCGACGGTGACGAAGATGCCCTGCACGCGGTCGCCGTCCTTGCCCATCGCGCGCTTGATCACGGCGAGTTCGGCCATCGTCGTCGGGCAGACGTCGGGGCACTGCGTGTAGCCGAAGAAGACGACGCTGACCTTGCCCTTGAAGTCGGCGAGCGTGCGCGGCTTGCCTTCGGCGTCGGTCAGCTCGAGCTTGCGGCCATAGTCGGCGCCGGTGATGTCGACGCCGTGAAAGCTTGGTTTCGAAGCGCCCAGCCCGAGCTTGTCGCAGCCGGTAAGGCCGATGCCTACCAGCCCGGCAAGCGCGGCGCCCAGCCAAGCGCGGCGGCGCGGTCTCGATGCGCTCATCACAGCAACGGCCACAGGTAGTGGTCGAGCAGCAGCGCCGCAAAGAGCAGCGACAGGTAGACGATCGAGTAGCGGAAGGTGCGCCGCGCGAGCGCGTCGCTGTAGTCGCGCCACAGCACCCACGCGTACGCGGTGAAGACGGCGCCGAGCGCGACGGCGGCGGCGAGGTAGATCGCGCCGCTCATGCCGAACAGGTAGGGCAGCAAGGTCGATGCGAACAGCACGAGCGTGTAGAGCAGCATCTGCAGCCGCGTAAATTCCGACCCGTGGGTGACCGGCAGCATCGGCAGGCCGGAACGCCTGTAGTCCTCGACGCGGTACAGCGCGAGCGCCCAGAAGTGCGGCGGCGTCCACAGGAAGATGATGAGGCACAGCAACCACGCCTCGGGACCGACCTCGCCGCGCATCGCGGCCCAGCCGAGCACCGGCGGCATCGCGCCCGACGCGCCGCCGATGACGATGTTCTGCGGCGTCGCCGGCTTCAAGACGACGGTGTAGATGACGGCGTAGCCGACGAAGGTCGCGAAGGTCAGCCACATCGTGAGCACGTTGACGAACACGCCGAGCAAGGCGCTGCCGATCGCGCACAGCAGCACCGAGAACGCGAGCGCCTGCGCTTCGGTCAGTTCGCCCTTGGCCGTCGGCCGCCACGCGGTGCGTGCCATGCGGATGTCGATGCGCTTTTCGACGAGGCAATTGAACGCCGCCGCGGCGGCCGAGACGAGCCAGATGCCGATCGTGGCCGGCAGCACGAGGCGCCAGTCGGGTACGCCGGGCACGGCCAGCAGCATGCCGATCACGGCGCAGAAGACGATCAGCTGGACGACGCGCGGCTTGGTCAGCGCGAAGTACTGGCGCGCACGCGATGCGATGAGCGCCTTCAGCGGCGGCGGGGAAGAGATCGCTTGCGTCATCCGGACTTCGCTTCAGTGCGCGCGGGCTGGGTCTGGCTCATTGACGCGGATCATACTGAAGGCGCTGCAACCCGCAGCCGCGCCGCATCGATGGCCGGCACCCCGGCGCGGGCTTGGTGCGCGCGCGCGAGCAGCATCGTCAGCAGCACGACGATCATCGCCGCGCCGCCGGTGTGCGCGACCGCCGCGACGAGCGGCCAGCCGAGGACGACGTTCGACAGGCCGCTCGCGAGCTGCCACGCCGCCGCGGCGCCGATTGCCGCCGCCCAGTTGCGCAGCGCAGGCGTTTCACTGCCGGCGCGCCAGAGCGCAACCGCGAGTGCGGCAAGCGCAGTGAGCACGACGTACGCCGCGAGCCGGTGGACATAGTGGATCGCGGTCAGCGCGTCGAACGACAGCCATTCGCCGTCCTTGCCGACGCCGAGTTCGCGCCAGACGGTGAAGCCGTGCTCGAAGTCCATCGCCGGCCACCACGCGCCGTGGCAGGTCGGAAAGTCGGTGCACGCAAGTACCGCGTAGTTCGTGCTGACCCAGCCGCCGAGCGCGATCTGCACGACGCAAAGCACGAACACGGCGAGCGTCGCGCCGTAGAGCCGGCCCGGCAGTTTCAGCGGCGTACGGCGGTAGCCCTCGGACTGGACCGCCAGCAGCGCGAGCAGCCCGAGCCCGCCGAGCAGGTGCAAGGTGACGATCGCCGGGTAGAGCTTCATCGTCACCGTCAGCGCGCCGAACGCGCCCTGCACCGCGACCCAGACGAGCGTCGCCGTCGCCCACCACGGCGAGACGCGGGCGCCGCCTTCGCGCCGGCGGCGCGCATCGAGCCAGCTTGCGATCGCGAGCACCGTGATGAGGACGCCGACGCCGG
>JBDHSE010000413.1:0-2873 GCA_039807955.1 Ideonella sp.
GGCGCGAAGGTCTTGTACCAGACCTCGCCGTACGGGTCGTTGCGGCCGATGAAGCCGACGGTCTTGACGCCGCGCTTGGTCATCGCCGCGATCAGGCCTTCGCTGATGACCGAGTCGTTCGGGTGCGCCTTGAACGCCCAGTGCCGCTGGGCGTCCATCGGCAGCACGACGGCGCCGGTGCCGACCGGCGCGAGCATCGGCGTCTTCGCCTCGGCGATGAACTGCAGCACGCCGATCGCGTTGGGCGATCCCGACGGCCCAATCAGCGCGTCGATGTGCGACTCGGACAACAGCTTCTTCGTGAGCTGCACGGTCTGCGTCGGGTCGCTCGCGTCGTCGTACTGGATGTACTCGACGCTGAGGTCGCCGATCTTCGTCGGCAGCAGCGTCGCCGTGTTCTTCTGCGGGATGCCGACGAACGCGGTCGGTCCGGTCGACGAGGTGATGACGCCGATTCTCACCTGCGCCTGCGTCGGAATCGCCGCCGCCAGCGCGAGGCCGGCGGCGGCCAGCAGAATCGTGTTTCTCATCTTTCGCATCGTCATGCTCCTTCAGCGAGTTGTGGATCGAATCGGTTCGCCGAGAGTACCGCCGGCAAGTCGTCTGCCGTGCGAAAACCCTGTCGGCTCATTGCTTGCGCCCGAGGCCGAGGTAGGACTCGATGACACGCGGATTGTCGGCCAGCGCCTTGGCTGGGCCTTCGAGCGTGATCTGGCCGTTCTCGAGCACGTAGCCGTAGTCGGCGACCTGCAGCGCGGCGCGCGCGTTCTGCTCGACGAGCAGGATAGCGACGCCGGTGCTTCTCAGCTCGCCGATGATGCGAAAGATCTCGCGCACGATCTGCGGCGCAAGGCCGAGGCTCGGCTCGTCGAGCAGCAAGAGCCGCGGCTGCGCCATCAGCGCCCGGCCGAGCGCGAGCATCTGGCGCTCGCCGCCCGACAGCGTCGCTGCCTCCTGCGCGCGCCGCTCGCCCAGACGGGGAAAGAGCTCGAAGATGCGCGCCATCGCCGCGGCGTGGTCGCGCGCGCCGGCGCGATGCCGCGCGAACGCGCCGAGCAGCAGGTTGTCGGCGACGCTCAGGCCGCCGAACAGAGCGCGCGACTCGGGCACGAGGCCCATGCCGCGCTCGACCATCTGCTCGACTTCGAGCTGCGGCGCGTCGCGGCCGAGAAAGCGCACCTCGCCGCGGGTGCGCGCGAGCAGGCCGATGATCGCCGCGAGCATCGTCGTCTTGCCGGCGCCGTTCGGGCCGATCACGGTGACGATGCTGCCGGCGTCGACGCGCAGGCTCGCCTCGTGCAGCGCCTCGACCTTGCCGTACGAGACGCAGAGCTTGCGCACCTCGAGCATTGGCGCGGCGGCGGCCGGAGAAACATCGTGCTGCGATGCATTCATTGCTCGACCCCGCCGAGGTAGGCCTCGATCACCGCCGGGTTTTGCTGCACCTCGGCCGGCAGGCCTTCGGCGATCTTCGCGCCGAACTCCATCACGACGACGCGGTCGGCCAGCCCCATCACGAAGTCCATGTCGTGCTCGACGAGCAGGATGCCGACCGCTTCGCCGCGCAGCCTGCGCAGCAGATCGGCGAGCGCCTCTTTCTCGCGCAGCCGCAGCCCGGCGGCAGGCTCGTCGAGCAGCAGCAGGCAGGGGTCGGCGGCGAGCGCGCGGGCGATCTCGACGATGCGTTGCTGGCCGAGCGCGAGGCTGCCGGCCGGCTCGAACATGCTCGCGGCGAGGCCGACGCGTTCGATCTGGCGCGCCGCCTCGGCCAGCAGGCGGCGCTCCTCGGCGCGGTCCAGGCGCAACCCGGCGGCGACGACGCCGCGGCTGCCACGCAAGTGCGCGCCGAGCGCGACGTTGTCGAGCACGCTCATCGAAGGCAGCAGGCGCACGTGCTGGAAGGTGCGGCTCATGCCGAGGCGCGCGATCTGGCGCGACCCGAGCCGGTCGATGCGCCGGCCGCGAAAGCGGATCTCGCCTTCGCTGATCGGGTCGGTGCCCGAGATGCCGTTGAAGAGCGTGCTTTTTCCCGCGCCGTTCGGGCCGATCAGCGCCAGCACCTCGCCGGCGCGCAGCTCGAAGCTCATCGCGTCGTTGGCGACGAGGCCGCCGAAGCGCTTCGTGACGCCGCGCAGCACGAGCAGTTCGCTGCCGCTCTCGGGCGGGCTGCGCACCGGCAGCGGCTCGGCCTGCGGCACGCCGGCCGCCGCGCGCCCGGACGCACCGCGTGCGCCGGGCACGAGCCGCGCGAGGAGCGGCCACAGCCCGTCGGGGGTGCGCTGCAGCAGCAGGATCATCAGCATGCCGAAGACGATCACCTCGAAGTTGCCGGTCGTGCCGAGCAGCGCCGGCAGCAGCTCCTGCAGCCACTGGTTGAGCACCGTGATGACGCCCGCGCCGAGCAGCGCGCCCCAGACGCTCACCGCGCCGCCGACGACCGCCATGAACAGGTATTCGATGCTCATGCCGAGGCCGAACGGCGTCGGGTTGATGAAGCGCTGCATGTGCGCGTAAAGCCACCCCGAGACGCAGGCGAAGAGCGCCGCGACGAGGAACGCCGCCATCTTCGCCTGCGAGGTGTCGACGCCCATCGCCTCGGCCATCGTGCCGCCGCCGCGCAGCGCGCGGATCGCGCGGCCGGCGCGCGAGTCGAGCAGGTTGCGAGTGAACACCATCGCCGCGAGCAGCACGAGCCAGATCAGGTAGTGAAAGCCCGCCGCGCCGCGGATCGGCACACCGGCGATCTGCAGCGACGGGATGTCGGGCAGGCCGGCGTGGCCGCCGAGGAAGTCGAGATTCGTGAACAGGAAGTACAGGCTGATGCCCCACGCGATCGTGCACAGCGGCAGGTAGTGGCCCGACAGGCCGAGCGT
>JBDHSE010000414.1:0-2863 GCA_039807955.1 Ideonella sp.
GGCTGATCACGATCGAGGACGTGCTCGAGGAGATCGTCGGCGAGATCGAGGACGAGTTCGACGAGAAGGACGGCGAGACCGGCATCTACACGCTCGCCGACGGCAGCCAGCGCGTCGCCGGCGACACGCCGATCGACGTCGTCAACCGCGCGTTCGAGGCGCCGCTGCCCGACGACGAGTTCGACACCATTGGCGGCTTCGTCGCGCAGCAGATCGGGCACGTGCCGCGGCGCGGCGAGTCGGCCGAGGTCGGCGGCCTCGTCTTCTCGGTGATGCTCGCGCGCGGCGGCGCGGTGCGCTGGTTCAAGGTGACGCGCGCCGCGGCGGGCGAGCCCGGCCCCGGCAACTGATGGCATCCGGCGCACGCTGATGCGCAGCGCGCTGGCCTGGCCCGTCGCGCTGCTGGCCGGCGCCGCGCAGACGTTCTCGTTCGCGCCGTTCGAGCTGTGGTGGCTGCAGATCGCCGCGCTCGCGGTGCTCGCGGGCCTCGCCGCCGATGCGCGCGCGGCACGCGCCGCCTTGCTCGGCTGGCTGTTCGGCGCCGGCTGGCTCGCGTCGGGGCTGTGGTGGCTCTACATCAGCATGCACGACTACGGCGGCATGCCGGGCTGGCTCGCGGCGCTTGCGGTGTTCGCGCTCGCGGCGCTGCTGGCGCTGTACTACGCCGCCGCGCTGTGGCTCTTCGCGCGCTGCAGGCGCGGCCGGCCGCTGGCCGATGCCTTGCTGTTCGCCGCCTGCTGGCTGCTCGCCGAGCTGGCGCGCGGCGTCTTCTTCACCGGCTTTCCGTGGATCGCCTCGGGCTACGCGCACGCCGTCGGGCCGCTCGCGGGCTGGGCGCCGTGGATCGGCGTCTACGGGCTGTGCGCGCTCGCGGCCTTTCTTGCCGCGGCGCTCGCCGCGAGCCTGCGCCCGATCGGTGCGCGCGCCCGTCTCAGCCTTGCCGGCCTCGCGGCAGTCGTTTTCGCCGCGCCGCTGGCATTGCCTGCCGGCTTCACGCGCTCCAGCGGCACGCTCGAAGTGAGCCTCCTGCAGCCCAACATCGCGCAGAACCTGAAGTTCGACCCGGCGCTGATGAGCGAGCATCTGCAGGCGCTCTTGCAACAGATCGACGCCGCGCGTGGCGCGCTCGTCGTCACGCCGGAGTCGGTGATTCCCTTCACCCGCAGCGAACTCACGGGAACGTATTGGGACGAGCTGGCACGGCCGTTTGCGGCGCCGGGGCGCGCGTTGCTCGTCGGAATCTTCCTCGGCAACGCCGACGACGGCTACGTGAACTCGGTCGTCGGCATCAGCGGCGAAGCGCCGGGCACCGAGTACCACTACGGCAAGCGCCACCTGCTGCCGTTCGGCGAGTTCGTCCCGCCCGGCTTTCGCTGGTTCGTCGATCTGATGAACATTCCGCTCGGCGACCAGGCGCGCGGGCAGAGCACGGCCGGATTCGACGCCGGCGGCCAGCGCCTGCGCCCGCTGATCTGCTTCGAGGACCTGTTCGGCGAGGACATGGTGCAAAGCATGGTCGGCCCCGACGCGGCGACGATTCTCGTCAACGTCAGCAACCTCGCCTGGTTCGGCCGCCGGCTGGTGCAGGACCAGCACCTGCAGTTCTCGCAGATGCGCGCGATCGAGTTCGAGCGCCCGGTGATCCGCTCGACCAACACCGGCGCGACGGCGGTCATCGATCACCACGGCCGCGTCGTATCGCGCCTGCCGCCGCTCGTGCGTGCGACGCTCGACGCCAAGGTCGAAGGCCGGATCGGCACGACGCCGTACGCCCGCTGGCTTGCGGCGGCCGGGCTGTGGCCGCTTGCCGTCGCCGCAGTCGCTGTACTGCTCGTCCTGCGCCGGCGCGGCTGAGCGGCCCCGTGCGCCGTGCGCGCGCCCGTAAACTTCGGGCTTTGCGCGACACGAACAATTCATGCTGAGCTTCCAGCAAATCATCCTGCGCCTGCAGTCGTACTGGGCCGACCAGGGCTGCGCGCTGCTGCAGCCGTACGACATGGAAGTCGGGGCCGGCACCAGCCACACCGCGACCTTCCTGCGCGCGATCGGCCCCGAGCCGTGGAAGGCGGGCTACGTGCAGCCCAGCCGCAGGCCCAAGGACGGCCGCTACGGCGACAACCCGAACCGGCTGCAGCACTACTACCAGTACCAGGTCGTGTTGAAGCCGGCGCCGGCCGACATCCTCGACCTCTACCTCGGCTCGCTCGAGGCGCTCGGCTTCGACCTGCGGGCCAACGACATCCGCTTCGTCGAGGACGACTGGGAGAACCCGACACTCGGCTGCTGGGGCTTGGGCTGGGAGGTGTGGCTGAACGGCATGGAAGTCACCCAGTTCACCTACTTCCAGCAGGTGGGCGGCATCGACTGCCGGCCGATCACCGGCGAGATCACGTACGGTCTCGAACGCCTCGCGATGTACCTGCAGGGTGTGGACAACGTCTTCGACCTGGTCTGGACCGAGGGCCTCACGTACCGCGACGTCTACCACCAGAACGAGGTCGAGCAAAGCACCTACAACTTCGAGCACAGCGATGTCGCCTTCCTGCTGCAGGCGTTTGCCGCGCACGAGGCGCAGAGCACGAAGCTGATGCAGGCGCAGCTCGCGCTGCCGGCCTACGAGCAACTGCTCAAGGCGGCGCACACCTTCAACCTGCTCGACGCGCGCGGCGCGATCAGCGTCACCGAGCGCGCGGCGTACATCGGCCGCATCCGCGTGCTGGCGCGCGCCGTCGCGCAGAGCTATCTCGAAAGCCGCGCCCGGCTCGGCTTCCCGATGGCGCCGCGCGCCTGGGCCGGCGAGGTGCAGGCGCAGCTCGAGAAGGCGGCCCAGGCATGACGGCCGGCACGAAGAACCTGCTCGTCG
>JBDHSE010000415.1:0-2859 GCA_039807955.1 Ideonella sp.
AACTCTTCAGTTCGATCTTGAAAATTTGCTCAACGGAATCGAAGTGAACTTCACTTCTCTACCGTGAGCGTTTGCAGGCTCGAAAGCCTGCGAGTCTTGCGACTCGTTGGCACTCGCCTTCAAACGCCCACACTTATCGGCTGTTGATTGTTAAAGAGCTTCGCCTCGCGGCGGCGCTGAACCGCACTTGGCGGTTTCAGCGAAGACCGCGATTCTGGCATGTTTCTCATGCCCCTGTCAAGGGCCAGCCTTCTCGGGCCTCTCGTCACGCGTCGCGTTGCGGGAGGCTTGCCCTGCGGAGAGCCGCCGAGCGCGAAGGCCGAGACTGTAGCATGCTTTGAAGGCGCGCCGTCGCGACGGTGCGACCTCAGCTTCCTATCGTGCTTGCCGCCGGTCGATGAGCGTTCGCCCGCGCACTCGCGCTCAGCGCCTCGATGTAGGCCGCGCCAGGCTCGTCACTGGCAAGAACCGATGCAATCAACTCGCTCAGCCGCCGCGTGTCGGCGCGCAGGATGCGTTGCTTGACGGCGGAGATCTGCGCCGGGTGCATCGAGAAACTGCGCAGCCCCATCGCCAGCAGCAGTTCGGTGAAGTCCGTGTCGCCCGCCATCTCGCCGCAGACGCAGACGCTCTTGTGCATCGCTCGCGCCTGGGCGATGGTGCCGGCGATCAGTTGCAGGACGGCCGGATGCCACGGGTCGTACAGATGGGCGACCGTCTCGTCGGCGCGATCGATCGCGAGCGTGTACTGGATCAGATCGTTGGTGCCGAGCGCGACGAAGTCGAAGTGGCGCAGGAAGGTCGGCAGGATGATCGCGGCGGCCGGGACTTCGATCATCGCGCCCACCTCGATCTCGCTGAAGGCGCGATTCGCTTCCACGAGCTGCTGCTTCGCGCGGGCAATCGCATCGAAGGTGAGACGAATCTCGCTCGGGTGGGCGAGCATCGGCACAAGCAACCTGACCTTGCCGTAGGCGCTCGCGCGCAGGATCGCACGCAGTTGCTGGCGAAACATCGCCGGCTCCGACAGGCTCCAGCGGATAGCGCGCAGGCCCATCGCCGGATTGAGCGCGTGCTCGTGCCGCAACTCGCTGATCGACATCCGATCGAGCGGCTTGTCGGCGCCGACGTCGATGGTGCGGATCGTCACCGGCAGGCCCTGCATCGCCTCGACCGCCTGCCTGTAGGCCTCGAACTGCTCCTCTTCGCCGGGCAGGTCGCCGGCGCGGTTCATGAACATGAACTCGCTGCGAAAGAGCCCGACACCGACGGCGCCCGCCTGCAACGCCGCCGCGGTGTCGGACGGCTGCTCGATGTTGGCCAGCAACTCGACGCGTTCACCGTCCAGCGTCACCGCGGGGGTATGGCGCAGCCGCGACAGGCTCTCGCGCTCGAGGCCGATCTGGCGTTGCCTGAACCGGTACTCCTCGAGAACGATCGGCGACGGATTGACGACGACGACACCTGCATCGCCGTCGATCACGACCCAATCGTCCTGCCGGATGAGGCGGCTCGCCTCGCGCGTGCCGACGACGGCCGGGATGTCCAGGCTGCGGGCGACGATCGCGGTGTGCGACGTCCGGCCGCCGACATCGGTGATGAAGCCGGTGAAGACGCTGCGCTTGAACTGAAGCATGTCGGCCGGCGCGATGTCGTTGGCGACGAGCACCAGCGGATCCTCTCCGCCGAAGTCGCGCGCGCCGTGGTTCGGCGTCGCGACAATCGACGGCGCGCGCGCCAGTGCGCGCAAGATCCGCTCGACGACCTGCTCGATGTCGGCCTTGCGCTCGCGCAGGTAGTCGTCCTCCATCTCGTCGAACTGGCGGGCGAGCACCTCGAGCTGTGCGGACAGCGCCCACTCCGCGTTGTAGTGGCGCTCGCTGATCCATTGCCGCGTCGCACTGCTCAGAGTGTCGTCGTGCAAGAGCATCAGGTGCACGTCGAGCAGCGCCGACAACTCCGGCGGCGCGTCGGCCGGCATCGCGCGCTGCAACGCGGTCAGCTCGTTGGCAACCGTGTTGCGCGCGGTTCGCAGCCGCTCGATCTCGGATTCGACCCGCGACTCGTCGATGAAGTAGTGCGCCACATCGACGCGGCTCGACGCCACCAGCATCGCGCGGCCGATCGCGACGCCGCCCGACACCGCAACGCCAAAGACCTGAAAGCTCATGCGGAACTCCTGGCAGTGCGTTGACCCACCATCCACCGATTCTGCGGCCTTCGCGGCAGGCTCGGCCGGCCCGCCCTCACTCCGCTTCGCCGAACCTTTCGTTGATCAGCGCGCGCAACGCCTCCATCGCGGCTTGCTCGTCGTCGCCGTCGGTCTCGATCTCGATCTCGCTGCCCATGCCGGCGGCAAGCATCATCACGCCCATGATGCTCTTGGCGTTCACGCGCCGCCCGTTGCGGCTGAGGAAGACATTGCTGCGAAACGACGCCGCGAGCTTGGTGAACTTGGCCGACGCCCGGGCATGCAGCCCGAGCTTGTTATTGATGGTGATCGTGGACCGGATCATCGCAGGCCGACTCGAGGGTCTGGTTCGGTGGTCGCGGCGCGGCAACCTGCATCACGCCCTGTGTCGCACCGCTGATCGCGCGCGCGACGAGCGCATCGAGCGTGTCGGTCTCGTAGCACAGGCAACGCCAGAGCATCGGCACGTTGACGCCGGCCAGCACCCTGACGCGCGGGTTGTCGGCCAGGCGCAGCGCGGCATTGCAAGGGGTCGCGCCGAAGACGTCGGTGAAGACGATGGCATCGGGAGCCAGCACGCGCTGCAACCGCGCGCGCGCCCGGGTCTCGACCGCGTCGACGGTGTCGGCGGCGTCCACGTCGAGCGCTTCGATCTTGCGCGCGCAATC
>JBDHSE010000416.1:0-2856 GCA_039807955.1 Ideonella sp.
GCCGTCGCCGCCTACCTCAACGCCCAGGCCGATGCCGGCGCGCAGGCGCTGATGATCTTCGACAGCTGGGGCGGCGTGCTCGCCGACGGCGCGTTCCAGGATTTCAGCATGGCCTATACCCGGCGCGTGCTCGGTCAGCTCGTGCGCGAGCGCGACGGCCGGCGCGTGCCGCACATCGTCTTCACGAAGGGCGGCGGCCTGTGGCTCGACGAGATCGCGGCCAGCGGCGCCGACGTCGTCGGCCTCGACTGGACGGTCAACCTCGGCGCGGCGCGCGCGCGTGTCGGCAACTGCGTCGCGCTGCAGGGCAACCTCGACCCCAACGTGCTCTTCGCGACGCCGCAGCAGATCGCGGCCGAAGCGGTCAAGGTGCTGGAGAGCTTCGGCGCGCCGGCTGCCGGTTTCGGCCACGTCTTCAACCTCGGCCACGGCATCAGCCAGCACACGCCGCCGGAAAGCGTCGAAGCGCTGATCAGCGCGGTTCACGCGCATTCGCGGCGCATGCGTGGGTCGGCGCAGGGGCTGCCTGCGCGCTGAAGGCCGATTCGCGATCGCCGCGGTCTTCCTGCCGCACGCAAGCAGTGTTTTCCCGATTGTCGAATCGCTGCGATGCCGCGCAGGAAGAGGGCAATTCTTCGACCACAGGGCTTGACTTATCCCCAAAATTGATCCTGCGCTCATTTCGGCCGCCGGCCATTCGCCGAGGTCGTGAGAATCGCCGGGTTTCGGTGTAGGTTGTTGATTCCATTGAAGAAAGTTCTTGAATCGCGAAGTGGTGTCGAATCTCGACGCTGCGCGCGCATCCGGATTTCGGCGCCACGCGAGGCAGGTTTCCCACAAAGTTATCCACAGAAACGGTGGACAGCCTGGAAAGTCATCTGGAATCAGTGACTTAAGACGAGATTTTAAGTGAAGGTTGAGCTTTGACGTGTAACTTCGATCGAGCCGCAGGTGCCTGATCCGGTGCGAATCCGGGTTGCCGTCGAAGCGCCATTGCACAGCGCGATCTCCGGCCCGCTGGACTACACGAGTGAGCGAACGCTCGCACACGGGACGCTGGTGCGCGTCCCACTCGGCCGCCGCGAGGTGCCGGGGATTGTCTGGCCGGCGGACATGTTCGCGCCTGCTTCGACAGAAGCAGCACCCGACGATCGTCGGCCCGAGCTGCGTGCAGTGCAGCAAGCATTGCAATCGATGCCGCCGCTTTCGGCGCGCTGGTGCGAACTCGTCGGCTTCGCCGCCGCCTACTACCAGCGCGGCGTCGGCGAGGTCGCCATGGCGGTGCTGCCGCCCGAGTTGCGCAAGCTTGGCGACGCGCAGTTGCAACGCCGCATCGCCCGTCTGGACAAACCGCTCGGTCCGCCGCGAGCCGAGCCGGCGCCGCTCGCGCTGAGCGGCGAGCAGTCGATGGCGCTGGCGCAGTTCGCCGAACTGGCGCAAGCCCGCCCCGACCCGGTCGTTCTGCTGCACGGCGCGACCGGCAGCGGCAAGACCGAGGTCTATCTGCGCGCCGCCGAGCAGGTACTCGCGGGCGGCAGGCAGGTCCTCGTCCTCGTGCCCGAGATCAACCTCACGCCGCAGCTCGAGGCGCGCTTTGCCGAGCGCTTTCACGCCGGTGCGGCGCCGCGGCGAATCGTCTCGCTGCACAGCGGCTTGACTCCGGCGCAGCGGCTGCGCCACTGGCTTGCGGCGCATCTCGGGCAGGCGGATCTCGTGCTCGGCACGCGGCTCGCGATCTTCGCTTCGCTGCCGCGGCTCGGGCTGATCGTCGTCGACGAGGAGCACGACCCGTCGTACAAGCAGCAGGAAGGTGCGCGCTACTCGGCGCGCGATCTCGCCGTCTACCGCGGCCGGCTCGAGGGCGTGCCGGTCATCCTCGGCTCGGCGACGCCGTCGCTCGAGAGCTGGCAGCGCGCGCAGGAGGGCCGCTACACGCGGCTCGAGATGGCGTCGCGCATCGGCGACGGCGCGCTGCCGCGGGTGCGCATCGTCGATATGAACCAGATGCCGCGCGCGCCGCGCGGCGGCGAGCCGCAGGCGCTGTCGCCGCCGCTCGTCGCCGCGCTGCAGGAACGCATCGCGCGCGGCGAGCAATGCCTCGTCTTCCTGAACCGGCGCGGCTACGCGCCGGTGCTGCATTGCGGCGCCTGCGGCTGGAAGAGCGAGTGCCCGCATTGCAGCGCGTGGCGCGTCTTTCACAAGCTCGACCGCTCGCTGCGCTGCCACCACTGCGGCCTTGCGCAGGCCGTGCCGCGTGCCTGCCCCGACTGCGGCAACGCCGACATCGCGCCGATCGGCCGCGGTACCGAGCGGCTCGAGGAGCAGCTGGCGCAGCTGCTGCCCGAGGCGCGCGTCGCGCGCATCGACGCCGACAGCACCCGGCTCAAGGGCTCGCTCGAGGCGCAGCTCGGCGCGGTGCACGCCGGCGAGGTCGATGTCCTCGTCGGCACCCAGATGATCGCCAAGGGGCACGACTTTCGACGCATCACGCTCGTCGCCGCCGTCAACCCCGATAGCGCGCTCTTCAGCAGCGACTTCCGGGCCCCGGAGCGCCTCTTCGCGCTGCTGATGCAGGCGGCTGGCCGCGCCGGACGCGACGCGCAACACGCCGGCCGCAGCGAGATGTGGGTCCAGACCTGGCATCCGCGCCACGCGCTCTTTGCCGCGCTGCGCGGCCACGACTTCGCAGCGTTCGCAGCGAGCCAGTTGAAGGAGCGCGAGATGGCCGGCCTGCCGCCGTTCTCGCACCTCGCGCTGCTGCGCGCCGAGGCGCGCAGCGTCAACGCGGCGCGCGACTTCCTGCAGGCGGCGGCGGACGCGGCGGGCGATCTTGCCGCTACGGCCGGCGTTTCGATC
>JBDHSE010000417.1:0-2849 GCA_039807955.1 Ideonella sp.
GAGCTGCAAAAGCTCACCGATCGCATGATCGCCGAGATCGACCGCATCGTCGCCGCGAAGGAAGCCGAGATCATGGCGGTCTGACGCGGCCGCCGCGCCCAGCCCTGACGTCATCCGCGCCGCCGCAATGCACGAACCGCATCCCGACTTTCAGACCACGGCGCCGCCGCCCGCGGCGCGGCCGATGGAGCACGGCAACGTGCCGCGCCATGTCGCGATCGTGATGGACGGCAACGGGCGCTGGGCGCGCAAGCGCTTCATGCCGCGCGTCTACGGCCACAAGAAGGGCGTCGAGGCGCTGGTGCGCGTCATCCAGTCGTGCGCCGATCGCGGCATCGAGCACCTGAGCGTGTTCGCGTTCTCGTCCGAGAACTGGAAGCGCCCGAGCGACGAGGTCTCGGGGCTGATGGGCCTCGTGCTGGTCGCCGTCTCGAAGTACCTCGCCAAGCTTGCTGGCGACGGCGTTCGCATCCGCATCGTCGGCGATCGCAGCGTCGTCTCCGACAAGTTGCGCGCGGCATGGCAGGAGGCCGAGCAGGCGACCGCGCAAAACACCCGCATCACGCTGTCGGTCGCGTTCAACTACGGCGGCCGCTGGGACGTCGTGCAGGCCTGCCGCCGCATCGTCGAGGCCGGCACGCCGGCCGACAGGATCGACGAGGCGCTGCTCGCGAGCCACATGGCGATGAGCTATGCGCCGGACCCGGACCTCTTCATCCGCACCGGCGGCGAGGTGCGCATCAGCAACTTCATGCTGTGGCAGACGGCGTACTCCGAGCTGTACTTCACGCACTGCCTGTGGCCCGATTTCGGCGACACCGAACTCGACGCCGCGCTCGCCGCCTACGCCCGGCGCGATCGCCGCTTCGGCGAAGTGCGCGATCATGCTCCGGTTCTCGCCGCCGCCTCGCAGGGCGAAGGCTAGGGGCGTGCCCGGCGTGTCGAAGCGCTCTGCCTGCTCGCGCAAGCGGCATCTCTCGCTTTCGATCGGGGGCGCTGAAGTGAAACCACAGGTCGGGCAGCTCGTTCGGTGTCGGTCCGTGCGGCAAGACCCCCTCACCCCAACCCTCTCCCCGAGGGGAGTTGGCCTGCCCCCGAGGTCGCGCGCGGAGGGCGACGTAGACCTGCCCCCTCTCCCGCGCGCGGGTTGGGGTGAGGGTCAATCGCGCGCCGCTGCCCTGGCCGGCAAGTGCCGCCCACAGCAGCGTTTCATGCGTCGCGCGACGCGCCAGGCGCGGTGGTGCCGCTGAGATGCTGAAGCAGCGCGTCATCACCGCGGTCGTGCTGCTCGCCGTGCTGCTGCCGGCGCTGTTCGCCGAGGCGGTCTGGCCGTTCGCGCTGTTCACGCTCGCGATGGTCGCCGCCGCCGGTTGGGAGTGGGGGCGGCTCAACGGGTTGCGCGACACCGGCGCCTTGGTTCTCGCCGTGATCGTGCTCGTGCTTTGCATCGGCGCGGTCGAGGCCGGCTGGTTCGTCGCGCCGCCTGCCGCGCTGTGGTGGATCGCGATGCTGCTGTGGGTGCTCGGCGGCGCGTTCGCGCTGCGCGCGGGCGTCAGTGCATGGGCGGGCCACCCGCGGCTTGTGCGCCAGGGCATCGGCGTGTTCGGGCTCGTGCTCGCCTGGCTCGCGTTCGCCGACGCGCGTGCGGTCGGCATCAACTTCCTGCTGTCGGTGCTGTGCCTCGTCTGGATGGCCGACATCGCCGCCTACTTCGGCGGCCGCCGCTTCGGCCGGCGCAAGCTCGCGCCGGCGATCAGCCCGGGCAAGAGCTGGGAGGGCGTCTACAGCGGCATGGCGGGCGTGCTGCTGCTCGCGATCGTCGGGGCGTTCGTCATCGACAGGCGGTTCGGCGTCGATTCGGCGAGCCTTTATGCGCTCGTCTTCGATCGTCTCGGCGTCGCCGGCGCGATCGTCGCCCTCGTCTTCCTCGCCGCGATGAGCGTCACGGGCGACCTGATCGAATCGCTCGTCAAGCGCAGCGCCGGCGCGAAGGACAGCAGCCGCCTGCTGCCCGGCCACGGCGGTGTGCTCGACCGCATCGACGCGCTGCTGCCGGTCGTTCCGCTCGCGGTCGCGGTGCGCCAGATCGCGCTTTCGGTCTGACGCCGGCGCATCGAGGCGACGATGACCCAGCGCGTCTGCATCCTCGGCTCGACCGGCTCGGTCGGCGTCAATACGCTCGACGTGCTCTCGCGCCATCCGGACCGCTTCGAGGTGTTCGCGCTCAGCGCGAACAACCGTCTGGGCGAACTGCAGGCGCAATGCCGGCAGTGGCGGCCGCGGTTCGCGGTGCTGCCCGACGCGTCGCGCGCAAGCACGCTGCGCGACGCCTTGCGCGCCGACGGCTTGCGCACCGAAGTGCTGAGCGGCACGCATGCGCTGGCCGAGATCGCCGCCCATCCCGAGGTCGATAGCGTGATGGCGGCGATCGTCGGCGCCGCGGGCCTTGCGCCGTGCCTCGCCGCGGCGCGTGCCGGCAAGCGGCTGCTGCTCGCCAACAAGGAGGCGCTCGTCGTCGGCGGTGCGCTCTTCATGCAGGCGGTGCGCGAAGGCGGCGCCGAGCTGCTGCCGATCGACAGCGAGCATTCGGCGATCTTCCAGTGCCTGCCGCCGGACCGCGCCTGTTGGCGCGATCACATCGACCACATCGTGCTGACCGCGTCGGGCGGGCCGTTCCTGCGGCGCGACGTTTCGAGCCTGGCCGGCGTCACGCCCGACGAGGCCTGCGCGCATCCGAACTGGGTGATGGGGCGCAAGATCTCGGTCGACTCCGCGACGATGATGAACAAGGCGCTCGAGGTGATCGAGGCGCATTGGCTGTTCGGCCTCGCGCCCGAGCAGATCCGCGT
>JBDHSE010000418.1:0-2844 GCA_039807955.1 Ideonella sp.
GCGGTGCGCTGCCCCTGGCACCACGCCTGCTTCAGCCTGCGCAGCGGCGAGGCGCTGCGCGCACCGGCGCTCAACCCGGTGGCGTGCCGCAAGGTCGAGTTGCGCGACGGCATGGTCTACGTCGGCGACGCGGTCGCGCCTGCGGCACCGCCGCCGCTCCCTACCAAGGCGGGCCTGCCCAAGGCGATCGTCATCGTCGGCGGCGGCGCGGCAGGCAACGCCGCTGCCGAGATGCTGCGCCGCGAAGGCTATGCGGGCAGCATCACCATGTTGAGCGCCGACGCCGACCTGCCGTGCGACCGGCCCAACCTGTCGAAGAGCTATCTCGCCGGCACCGCGCAGGACGACTGGATACCGCTGCGCAGCGCCGACTTCTATCGCGAGCAGCGCATCGACATCAAGCTCGATGCGCGCGTCACCGACATCGACACGAAGAAGCGCGAAGTCGCGCTGAAAGACGGCACGCGCCACGCCTACGACGCGCTGCTGCTCGCGACCGGCGCCGACCCGGTTCGCCTCGGCATCCCCGGCATGGAGCTGCCGCACGTCCACCTGCTGCGCACCTGGGCCGACAGCCGCGCGCTCGCCGCCGCGGCGGCGAAGGCGAAGCGCGCGGTCGTCATCGGCGCGAGCTTCATCGGGCTCGAGGTCGCGGCGTCGCTGCGCGCGCGCGGCATCGAGGTCGACGTCGTCGGCCGCGAGACGGTGCTGATGGAGCGCGTGCTCGGGCCCGAGGTCGGCGCCTTCCTGCTCGCGCTGCATCAGGAGCACGGCGTGCGGTTTCACCTCGGCGCGACGCTCGCATCGATCGACGAGCGCGCGGTGCTGCTCGCGAGCGGCGAGTCGCTCGCCTGCGACCTCGTCGTCGTCGGCGTTGGCGTGCATCCGGCGTTGGAACTGGCCGAACGCGCCGGCCTCGCGATCGACCGCGGCGTCAGCGTCGACCGCTTCCTGCAGACGAGCGTTCCCGGCATCTACGCCGCGGGCGACATCGCGCGCTGGCCGGACCGCCTGAGCGGCGAGCCGATCCGCGTCGAGCACTGGGTCGTCGCCGAGCGCTCGGGGCAGGTCGCGGCGCGCAACATGCTCGGCCGGCAGGAGCCGTTCGACCACGTGCCATTCTTCTGGACCGAGCAGTACGACTTCGTGCTCGGCTACGTCGGCCACGCCGAGCGCTTCGACCGCGTCGAGATCGAAGGCTCGCTCGACGCGCGCGACTGCAAGCTGAGCTACCTGCGCGACGGCAAGACGCTTGCCGTCGCCGTCGTCGGGCGCGACCTCGACGGCCTGCGCAGCGAAGTCGGGTTCGAACGCGCGATCGCGGCCGCCGGCTGACGCCTGCGATGACATCAAAGCAAACAAGGACAGAACCATGGACAAGCACATGTACCCCGAAGCCTCGATCGAACTGCACCGCCAGCGCACGGCGCTCGCGCCCGAGCCCGCCGCGGCGTTCAAGGCGTTCAGCAACGCGGTGTTCGCCGACGGCGCGCTGTCGGCGAAGATGAAGGACCTGATCGCGATCGCCGTCGCCCACACGACGCAGTGCCCGTACTGCATCCGCGGCCACACCGCGAGCGCGCTGCGCCGCGGCGCGACGCAGCAGGAGGTGATGGAGGCGATCTGGGTCGCCGCCGAGATGCGCGCCGGCGCCGCCTACGCGCATTCGAACCTCGCGCTCGACACGATGAACCAGGTCGAGGCGAAGAAGGCCGCCGGCTGAAGGGGAACCACCATGAGCACGCGCATCCCGGCCGCCAACGTGCGGCTCAAACGCGCCTACGAACCTGCCGCCGGTGACGACGGCACGCGGGTGCTGATCGATCGCCTCTGGCCGCGCGGCGTGAGCAAGGACGAGGCGGCGGTCGACCTGTGGTTGAAGGAGATCGCGCCGAGCACCGAACTGCGCAAGTGGTTCGGCCACGACCCGGCGCTGTGGGCCGAGTTCCAGGAGAAATACACGTTGGAGGTGCGTGCCAACGCGCAGGCCTTCGGGCAACTGCGCGAGCTTGCACGCAAGGGCCGGGTGACGCTCGTCTATTCGGCGCACGACGAAGAGCACAACGACGCCGTCGTGTTGCGCGGCCTGCTGCTCGGCGCCGAGCGGTAGATGGCGAGCTCGCCCATTGCAGCGAGTCAACCGGTCGGGGCGCGCAACGCCCGAACCGGCAACCGGAGTCACATCATGTCGATCAAACGTTCGACCTTCATCGGCGGCCTGCTTGCCGCCGGTCTCGCCAGCGCGCTGGCGTTCGGCCCGGCCAGTGCCGTCGCCGCGCCCGACATCGTGCTCGGCGCGTCGGTCCAGCTCACCGGGCCACTCGCCAACACCGGGCGCTACTACCGCGACGCCTACCAGTTCGCGATCGACAAGATCAACGCCGCGGGCGGCGTGACGGTCGGCGGCACCCAGCACAAGCTCGCGCTCAAGCTCTACGACAACCAGTCCGACGTCAACCTGAGCGTTCGCCAGTACACCCAGCTCGTCACGCAGGACAAGGCGAACTTCCTGCTCGGCCCGTTCGCGAGCAACTTCGCGATCGCCGACTCGGCCGTCTCCGAGAAGTACCAGGTGCCGATGGTGCAGGGCGGCGGCGCGTCGGACCAGATCTTCGCCCGCAACTTCAAGTACATCTTCGGCACCCTCGCGCCGGCGAGCAACTACTTCGGCAGCACGATCGCGATGATGAAGACGCTCGACCCGGCGCCAAAGACCGTCGCGCTGCTCTATGCCGACGATTCGTTCGACGTCTCGGTCGCCGAAGGTACGCGGCCGATGCTGAAGGCCGCCGGCTTCGACATCGTGATGGACGAGCGCTACAGCAGCAACACGAGCGACTTCAG
>JBDHSE010000419.1:0-2844 GCA_039807955.1 Ideonella sp.
CCGCCCCCCTCCCCGCCCGCCGCGAAACCGGCGATGCCCGCGCGCGCAGCGTCGGCCCGCTGCGCGGCCTGCTGCCGTTCCTGCGGCCGTACCGCGGCCGCATCGCACTCGCGTTGCTGTTCCTCGTCCTCGCCGCCGTCAGCACGCTCGTCTTCCCGGTCGCGCTGCGCCTGCTGATCGACAACGGCATGGTCGCTGCCGATCCGGCCGAGCGCGTGATGGCGCTTCGCAGCCACTTCTTCGAGCTGTTCGCCGTCGGCGCCGCGCTCGGCATCTTCTCGGCCGCGCGCTACTACATGGTGAGCTGGCTCGGCGAGCGCGTCACCGCCGACCTGCGCAACGCCGTCTACTCGCACGTCGTCGGCCAGAGCCCGGAGTTCTTCGAGACGACGCAGACCGGCGAGGTGCTGTCGCGCCTGACGACCGACACGACGCTGGTGCAGACCGTCGTCGGCTCGAGCCTGTCGATGGGGTTGCGCAACACGGTGATGGGCGCCGGCGCGATGCTGATGCTGATCATCACCAACCCGGTCGTCATGACGCAGGTGCTCGGCGTGCTCGTCCTCGTCGTGCTGCCGTCGCTGTACTTCGGCCGGCGCGTGCGCGGGCTGTCGCGCGCGAGCCAGGACCGGGTCGCCGACTCGAGCGCGATCGCGGCCGAGGTGCTGAACGCCATTCCCGTCGTGCAGAGCTACACGCAGGAGGCGCGCGAGGCGGCGCGCTTCGACGCCTCGACCGAGAATGCGTTCGAGACGGCGGTGCGGCGCTCGAAGCTGCGCTCGTTCCTCGTCGCCTTCATCATCAGCGCGACCTTCGGCGCGCTGCTGTGGGGGCTGTACCAGGGCACGCAGGCGGTGATCGAGGGCCGCATCAGCGCCGGCCACCTCGGCGAGACCGTCGTCTACGTCATCATCCTCGTCTCGTCGGTCGCGGTGCTGGCCGAGGTCTACGGCGACCTGCTGCGCGCCGCGGGCGCGACCGAGCGGCTGATGGAGCTGCTCGCGACGAACTCGCCGATCGCCTCGCCGCCGCGGCCGGCGATGCTTCCGGCGGTGCGCGGCGGCTCGTCGCTCCGGCTCGAGGGCGTGACGTTTCACTATCCGTCGCGCCCGCAGCGCGCCGCGCTCGACGACGTGACGCTCGACGTGCGCCCCGGCGAGACGGTCGCGATCGTCGGCCCGAGCGGCGCCGGCAAGAGCACCGTCTTCCAGTTGCTGCTGCGCTTCTATGACGCGCAGCGCGGCCGGGTGCTGATCGACGGCGTGCCGGTGCGCGACGCGGCGCTTGCCGAACTGCGCGGGCGCATCGGCATCGTGCCGCAGGACGCGGTGATCTTCTCGACCAGCGCGCAGGAGAACATCCGCTACGGCCGTCCCGGCGCGAGCGATGAAGAAGTCATCGCCGCCGCGCGCGGCGCGCACGCCGACGAGTTCATCCGCGCGCTGCCCGAGGGCTACGCGACCTTCCTCGGCGAGCGCGGCGTGCGGCTGTCGGGCGGCCAGCGCCAGCGCATCGCGATCGCGCGCGCGATGCTGAAGAACGCGCCGCTGCTGCTGCTCGACGAGGCGACGAGCGCGCTCGACGCCGAGAGCGAGCGCATGGTGCAGGCTGCGCTCGAATCGGCGATGCAGGGCCGCACGACGCTCGTCATCGCGCACCGGCTGGCGACGGTGCAGCGCGCCGACCGCATCGTCGTCATGGAGCACGGCCGCATCGTCGAGACCGGCACCCACGCGAGCCTCGCCGCCGCGGGCGGCATCTACGCGCGCCTCGCGGCGCTGCAGTTCGACGTCTGATACCGGTCCAGGAACGCGGTGGCCTGTCTTGCCCCCTCTCCCGCTGGGCGGGAGGGCTGGGGTGAGGGTGGGCGCGGCCGGCATCGCCCTCACCCCAACCCTCTCCCACAAGTGGGAGAGGGGGCATATCCAATCCATTGAACGCGGTTTGGTATGAACCGCCGGCGGGCGGCGCCCGCGACCCGCGTGCCGGGGCGCTCGGCTACAGTTCGCGGATGAATCGACGCCTGCGGTTTTCGCCTTGGCGCGGCGCGGCCTGGCTCGCGCGCTGGCTGTTCGCCGTCGCGCTGTGCGGCGCCGCTTTCGCGCACGCGGCGGGCGGGGCATCGGCGCCGGCGTCGGCACCCGACGCGCTGCAGGCGGGACTCGAGCTGGCGGCGAAGCCGTTGCCGACCGAGACCCGCGACGACGCCCGGCTCACGCTCTACAACCGCCCGATCATCACGTTTCGCGAGAACCTGCTCAACATGTCGCCCGCCGAGCGGGTGAACCGGGCCCGCTTCCAGCTCGAACAGATCATGGGCAAGCGCGGGCCGCTGCAGGTGTCGCTGTCGCCGTTCGAGAGCGCGACGCTCGTGATGGTCGATGGCGCGCCGGTCTTTCCGTTCGTCGCCGCCGACCTCGGCCCCGGAGAGACGGCGAAGGGCATCGAAGCGGCGCTGCAGCAGGCGCTCGACGAGTCGCGCGAGGCGGCGTCGGCCGCCTTCATGCTGCGCGCGGTCGGCCTCGCGCTGGTCGCGTCGGCCGTCCTCGCCGTCATCCTGTGGGCGCTGGCCTTCGTCGCGCGGCGGGCCAGTGTCCGCTTGAAGCGGCTCGCCGACGTGCATGGCGGGAAGCTTTCGCTCGGCGGCGCCCCGCTGCTCGGCAGCGAGCGGCTGTACCGGATCCTGAACGCCGCGCTGCGGATCGCGATCTGGGTCATCGCGCTCGTCGCGATCGTCGAGTGGCTCGGCTTCTCGCTCGGCCGGTTTCCGTACACGCGGCGCTGGGGCGAGCAGATGAACGAGTCGGCGCTCGACCTCGCGAAGTACATCTTCGGCGCGATCGC
>JBDHSE010000420.1:0-2840 GCA_039807955.1 Ideonella sp.
TTCGCGAGCACGACGACGTACACGATGTAAAGGCCGGCGAGCATGACGCCGGGGAAGAACGCCCCGGCGTAGAGCTGCACGACCGACACCCCCGCCGTCGCGCCATAGACGATCAGCAGCACCGAAGGCGGGATCAGGATGCCGAGGCAGCCGCCAGCCGTGATCGCGCCCGCCGACACCGGCACGCTGTAGCCGGCACGCAGCATCTGCGGCAGCGCGAGCAGCCCCATCAGCGTGACGACCGCGCCGACGATGCCGGTCGCGGTCGCGAACACCGCGCAGGTGACGAGCGTCGCCACCGCGAGCGCGCCCGGCACCCGCGCGAGCGCCAGGTGCAGGCTCTTGAAGAGTTTCTCGATCAGGTTCGCGCGCTCGACCAGGTAGCCCATGAAGACGAACAGCGGAACCGCGATCAGCACGTCGTTGGCCATCGACTTGAACGTCGCCTGCACCATCAGGTCGAGCGTGCGGTGCCAGTCGCGGTCGTAGGCGAGCCAGGCGAAGATCATCCCCATGCCCATCAGCGTGAACGCGGTCGGGAAGCCGAGCATGATCGCGACCACCACCAGCGAGAGCATCAAGAGGCCGATGTGGCCGGAGGTGATTCTCTCGGCGCCGACCAGGACGCCGATCGCCGCGGCGACGATGATCGCCATCAGCGAGAAGCCGAACCAGAGTTCCTTGCGCAGCTTGGGCATCACGCGCCCTCCTGGCGCTGCGCCGGCGGCAAGAGGCTCGCCGCGTCGTGGCCGATGCTGGGGTCGGTGACGTGCACCATCTCCTTGAGCTTGTCGACGTCGACCTCTTCGACGTCCGCCTCGCGCGACGGCCACTCGCCGTCGCGCAGGCAGATCACGCAGCGCGCGATCTCGACCAGCCCCTGCAGCAGCAGGAACGCGCCGGCCACCGGAATCACGAACTTGAACGGGTAGACCGGGATCGGATCGGCATTGAAGGTCGTCTCGCGGATCGCGAGCGACTCCTGCGCGAAGGTCCAGCCGGCCCACGTCATCGCGACGACGCCGGGCAGGAAGAACACGATGTAGAGCGCGAGGTCGATCGTCGCCTGCGTGCGCGGGCGGAAGAACCCGTACAGCACGTCGCCGCGCACGTGGCCGTTCTTGGCCAGCGTGTAGGCGCCGGCCATCATGAACAGCACGCCGTACAGCATGATCTGCGCATCGAGCACCCAGCCGTGCGGACGGTTGAGCGCGTAGCGCGAGAACACCTCCCAGGTGATCAGCAGCGTCAGCACCACCGCCGACCAGGCACAGGCCTTGCCGACCCAGGTCGAGAGGCGGTCCACCGCCAACAACGTCTTTTGCATGACGCAACCCTCAATCAAAAAAGGGCGCCGCTGCGGGCGCCCCGTCTCGCTGTGCGATCGATCAGGACTTCTTCGCCGTGCCGTGGAAGTAGTGGTTGGACGCCATCTTGTAGTCGACCATGTAGTCGGCCTGCCACTGCGTCGCGCGCTGGGCGAAGACCTTCTGCGAATCGAGCACCTTCTTGAACAGCGGGTTCTCGCCGCCCTTCTTGGCCATGATCTTGTCCCACGAGTCGAGCTGGGCGCGCAGGATCGCATCGGGCGTCTTGTAGAACTTGACGCCGGCCTTCTTCAGCTCTTCGTAGTCCTTGGCGTTGCGGTCGATCGCCTTCCAGCTCATGTCGGCGCTCGCCGCCTGCACCGCATAGTCGATGATCGCCTTCTGCTCGGCCGCCAGCGCGTCGTACTTGGCCTTGTTGAACAGGATCTCGAACTGCTCGCCCGACTGGTGAAAGCTCTGCAGCATGCAGACCTTCGAGACGTCGGGGAAGCCGAGCACCTTGTCGCTCGACGAGTTGTTGAACTCGGCACCGTCGATCAGCCCGCGGTCGAGCGCCGGAACGATCTCGCCGCCGGGCAGCGGGTTCACCGCCGCGCCCATGTCGGAGTACATGTCGACGGCCAGGCCGACGGTGCGGAACTTCATGCCCTTCACGTCGTCGACCTTCGCGATCGGCTTCTTGAACCAGCCGAAGGGCTGGGTCGGCATCGGGCCGTAGAGATACGAGACGACGTCCATGTTGATCGACTTGTAGATCTCCTCGAGCAGCACCTTGCCGCCGCCGTAGTAGTGCCAGGCGAGCACCATGTTCGGATCCATGCCGAACGCCGGGCCCGAGCCCCACAGCGCGAGCGCCGAGTTCTTGCCGTAGTGGTAGGCGACGACGCCGTGGCCGCCGTCGAGCGTGCCCTTGTTGACCGCCTCGAGGAGCTGGAACGCCGGCACGACGGCGCCGGCCGGCAGCACCTCGATCTTGACGCGGCCGCCGGCCATGTCGTTGACCTTCTTCGCGAAGTCGTTCGCGTACTCGTGGAAGATGTCCTTCGCCGGCCAGGTCGACTGGAAACGCAACGTCGACGTCTGCGCGCGCGACACCATCGGGAAGGCCATCGTGCCGGCGCCGACGGCGGCAGCCGAGCCCAGGAACTTGCGGCGTTGGGTGGGGGACTTGCTCATGAGTGCGGTTCTCCTACGGGGTTGCAAAGCGGGCGCACGTTGCGATCCAGCGGGCGCTGGTCGCGGCGTGCGGCGACCCGATGTTAGGCGCACGCAGCGGCGGCGGATGCTGGCAATAACCCGCGCTCGGCCGCCCGATCAGCCGCCTGCGACGCACCACTCGATCGCGTCGTCGAGCCGGTCGTCGCCCCAGAAGATTTCGCCGTCGGCGCAGGCAAAGGTCGGCGAGCCGAAGATGCCGAGCTGCCTTGCGCGGTCGGTCTCGGCGGCGTAGCGCGCGCGGACCTCGGCGCTGTCGGCGGCGGCGAGCACCGCATCGCCGTCGCGGCCGAGCGC
>JBDHSE010000421.1:0-2839 GCA_039807955.1 Ideonella sp.
CGCGTGCCTGCTGCTGACGCTCGCCGACAGCGTGCACTTTCGCAGCCTGCTGCCGCCGGCGCCGGCCGCGCCGTCGGCCGTTCCCGCGTACGACGTGCGCGTGCGCTCGCTGCTCGACGTCGTGCTGAGCGACCTCGTCGACTCGCGCGAGTCGACGTACTCGCTGCCGCTTGCCTATGTCGGCTTCACGAAGGAGTCGCAGGACGTCGGCGGCAAGGTCGAGCGCGTCGCGCCGCGTCTCGTGCACGGTGGCGCGCACCTCACCGATCCGGGCGCGCAGTGGACTGCCGACGTCGCGCGGCGCATAGGCACCGGCCTCGTCACGGGCATCGTTGCCGCGATTGCCGCGTGCGCGCTCGTCGTCGCGCTGCTGCCGGGGCACGACGGCGCGGGCTTTGGCGCGCGGGCCGGCGCGATCTGGCGGCGCGAGACGCCGATTCCGTGGCGCGTCGCGGGGTTCACGCTCGTCGGGCTGTTCGCGCTCGGCGGCCTCGTCGCAGCGCTGATGGGTTACTACCACCCGTTCGGCACCGACGTCACCGGCAACGACGTGCTCTACCAGACCCTGAAGAGCATTCGCACCGCGTTCGTGATCGGCACGCTCGCGACGCTCGCGACGTTGCCGTTCGCCGTCGTGCTCGGCATCATGGCGGGCTACCTGAAGGGCTGGGCCGACGAGGCGATCCAGTACGTCTACACGCTGCTGTCGTCGATCCCGAACATCCTGCTCATCGCCGCCTGCGTGCTGATGGTGCAGGTCTTCCTCGACAAGCACCAGGACATGTTCGAGACCGGCGTCGAGCGCGCCGACGTCAAGCTGTTCCTGCTTTGCGTCGTGCTCGGCGTGACGGGCTGGCCGGGGCTGTGCCGGCTGCTGCGCGGCGAGACGCTGAAGCTGCGCGAACTCGAGTACGTGCAGGCGGCGAACGCGTTCGGCGTCAGCAGCGCGCGCATCATGGTGCGCCACATCTTCCCGAACGTCGCGCACCTGATGCTGATCGTCACCGTGCTCGAGTTCTCGGCGCTGATCCTCTATGAGGCGGTGCTGTCCTACGTCGGCGTCGGCGTCGATCCGTCGATGAACAGCTTCGGCGGCATGATCAACTTCTCGCGCAACGAGATGAGCCGCGACCCGATCGTCTGGTGGCCGTTCGCCGCCGCGTTCACGTTCATGGTCGCGCTCGTCCTCGCCGCCAACCTGTTCGCCGACGGCGTGCGCGACGCCTTCGATCCCCGGTCGCGCGCGTTCCGCCCGCACGCGGCGAAGAAACCGACAGCGAAGGCCGCTCATGCTCGAGATTGACGACATCGAGGTCGCGCTCGACTCCGAGGCCGGGCTCGTGCGCGCGATCGACAGCATGCGCCTTGCGCTGCGCCGCGGCGAGACCTTCGCCCTGGTCGGCGAATCGGGCTGCGGCAAGAGCATGACGGCGCTCGCGCTGATGCGGCTGTTGCCCGAGAACGGGCGCATCACGAAGGGCGAGATCCGCCTCTCGGGCGACGACCTGCTTGCGCTGCCCGAATCGGGCATGCGCGCGATCCGCGGCGGCAAGATTGGCATGATCTTCCAGGAGCCGGGGACGAGCCTGAACCCGGTGATGCGCATCGGCGACCAGATCGTCGAGGCGATCGAGGCGCACACCGAGTTGCGCGGCGCCGCGGCGCGCGCGCGGGCGATCGAGTGGCTTGCCAAGGTCGGCATCCCCGAGCCCGAGCGGCGCATCGACGAATACCCGTTTCGCATGAGCGGCGGCCAGAAGCAGCGCGTGATGATCGCGATGACGCTCGCCGCCGAGCCCGACTACCTCGTCGCCGACGAGCCGACGACCGCGCTCGATGTGACGATCCAGGCGCAGATCCTCGATCTTCTGAAGGACCTGCAGAAGGAGCGCGGGCTCGGCCTCTTGCTGATCACGCACGACCTCGCCGTTGTTTCCGGCATGGCACAGCAGGTCGCGTTGATGTATGCCGGGCAGATCATCGAGGTCGCGAGCGCCGACGCGTTTTTCAGCGCGCCGAAGCACCCGTACGCGCGGCTGCTGCTGCGTGCGCTGCCCGACGCCGACCGGCGCGGATCGACGCTCGCCGCAATACCCGGCACCGTGCCGCCGCTGTGGCTCACGTTTCAAGGCTGCCGCTTCGAGCCGCGCTGCGACCGGGCGTTTGCCGCCTGCAAGACGACGCGCCCGGAACTCACCGACGAGCCGGGCGGGCGCAGCGTGCGCTGCCTGCTCTACACGCCGATCGCGCCGAAGGACGCGGGCGCAGCAGCGGTGGCCGAACCCGAGACCGCGGCGGCCGCTGCCGCGCCGCGCGCAGCGGCGGCCGGCGAGCGCCTGCTCGACGTCGAGAACCTTGCCGTGCGCTTCCCGATCCGCAAGGGCCTGCTGCAGCGCACTGCCGGCTACTTCAACGCGGTCGACGGCGTCAGCTTCAGCATCGGCGCCGGGCGCACGCTGGCCCTCGTCGGCGAGTCCGGCTGCGGCAAGACGACGACCGGCAAGGCGATCGTGCAGTTGCTGCGCGGCCAGGCGCTGATCGAGGGCACGGCCAAGCTCGACGGGCACGACCTCTTCACGCTGCAGGGCGACGCGCTGCATGCGGCGCGGCGTGCGATCCAGATCATCTTCCAGGACCCGTTCGCGTCGCTCAACCCGCGCATGCGCGTCTTCGACATCCTCGAGGAGGGCCTGCTCGCGCTGCGCACCGATCTGGACGCCGGCGCGCGCCGCGCCGCGCTCGAGACGCTCGTCGATCAGGTCGGCCTGCGCCGCGACGCGCTCGAACGCTATCCGCACGAGTTCTCCGGCGGCCAGCGCCAGCGCATCGCGATCGCCCG
>JBDHSE010000022.1:0-18071 GCA_039807955.1 Ideonella sp.
TTCTCGATCATCCATAGGGCGCAAGCTTGCCAGATCACCTACGCCGCGACGATCGAGAAAAACTCTCACGCTCTCAGTTGCGGCTCTGATCGACGAGCCGGTTCTTCTTGATCCAGGGCATCATCGCGCGCAACTGCTCGCCGACGACTTCGATCGAGTGCTCGGCCGTCAGGCGCCGCCTCGACAGCAGCGTCGGCGCGCCGGCGCGGTTCTCGAGGATGAAGCTTTTGGCGTACTCGCCGGTCTGGATGTCGGCGAGCGCCTGGCGCATCGCGGCACGCGACGCGTCGTTGACGATCTTCGGCCCGGTCACGTACTCGCCGTACTCGGCGTTGTTCGAGATCGAGTAGTTCATGTTCCCGATGCCGCCCTCGTAGATCAGGTCGACGATCAGCTTCAATTCGTGCAGGCACTCGAAGTACGCCATCTCGGGTGCGTAGCCGGCCTCCACCAGCGTCTCGTAGCCGGCCTTGATGAGTTCGACCGTGCCGCCGCACAGCACGGCCTGCTCGCCGAAGAGGTCGGTCTCGGTCTCCTCGCGGAACGTGGTCTCGATGACGCCGGCCTTGCCGCCGCCGTTGGCGGTCGCGTAGGACAGCGCGAGGTCGCGCGCCTTGCCGGACTTGTCGGCGTGGACGGCGATCAGGTGCGGCACGCCGCCGCCCTGGGTGTAGGTCGAGCGCACCGTGTGGCCGGGCGCCTTCGGCGCGACCATCCAGACGTCGAGGTCGGCGCGCGGCATGACCTGGCCGTAGTGCACGTTGAAGCCGTGGGCGAACGCGAGCGACGCGCCCTGCTTCATGTTGGGCGCGACGTCGTTCGTGTAGACGGCGGCGATCTGCTCGTCGGGCAGCAGCATCATGACGACGTCGGCGGCCTTCACCGACTCGGCGACCTCGGCGACCTTCAACCCCGCCTTCTCCGCCTTCGCCCAGCTCGCGCCGCCCTTGCGAAGACCGACCGTGACCTTGACGCCGCTGTCGTTCAAGTTCTGGGCGTGGGCATGGCCCTGCGAACCGTAGCCGATGATGGTGACGCTCTTGCCCTTGATGAGGCTCAGATCGGCGTCCTTGTCGTAGTAGACCTTCATGTCGTTCCTTTGCGCGTAAGTGGTTGTTGATCGGCCCGCGCGCCTAGACGCGCAGGATGCGCTCGCCGCGGCCGATGCCGCTTGCCCCGGTGCGCACCGTCTCGAGGATCGCACCGCGGTCGACCGCCTGCAGGAAGGCGTCGAGCTTGGACGCATCGCCGGTGACCTCGATCGTGTAGCTCTTCTCGGTGACGTCGATGATGCGGCCGCGGAAGATGTCGGCCATGCGGCTCATCTCCTCGCGCTCCTTGCCGACGGCGCGCACCTTGACGAGCATGAGTTCGCGCTCGGTGTAGCTGCCTTCGGTCAGATCGACGACCTTGACGACCTCGATCAGGCGGTTCAGGTGCTTCGTGATCTGCTCGATCACCTCGTCCGAGCCGGTCGTCACGATCGTCATTCGCGACAGCGACGCATCCTCGGTCGGCGCGACGGTCAGGCTCTCGATGTTGTAGCCGCGTGCCGAAAAGAGGGCGACGACGCGCGACAGCGCTCCGGGCTCGTTCTCGAGCAGCAGGGCAATGATGTGTTTCATGGTGTCTCGTTGTGCGCGCTCTTCACGCCGCCGGCGGTAACCGGCGGCCCTTGGCCACGCAGTGAAGAATCGAAGTGGAAAGTCTCAGCCGCTGTTGCGGCGCGCGTTGCGCCGGCGCCCGCCGGTGCGCGGTAACGCGCCGGCCGACGCTCGCGTGCGGCGCGTCACAGGTCTTCCGACCCCAGCAGCATCTCGGTGATGCCCTGCCCCGGCTTGACCATCGGCCAGACGTTCTCGGTCGGGTCGGTGCGGATGTCGAGGAACACGGTGCGGTCCTTGAGCTTGATCGCCTCGCGCAGCGCGCCCTCGACGTCGCCCGGCTTCTCGACCATCAGCCCGACGTGGCCGTAGGCCTCGGCGAGCTTGACGAAGTCGGGCAGCGCGTCCATGTAGCTGTGCGAGTAGCGCCCTTCGTAGTCCAACTCCTGCCACTGGCGGACCATGCCGAGGTAGCGGTTGTCGAGCGAGATGATCTTGACCGGCGTCTTGTACTGCTGGCAGGTCGAAAGCTCCTGAATGCACATCTGGATCGAGCCTTCGCCGGTGATGCAGAACACATCGCTGTCGGGCCGCGCGAGCTTGATGCCCATCGCATACGGCAGGCCGACGCCCATCGTCCCGAGGCCGCCCGAGTTGATCCAGCGCCGCGGCCGCTCGAAACCGAAGTACTGCGCGGCCCACATCTGGTGCTGGCCGACGTCGGCCGTGATGTAGGCGTCGCTGCCCTGGGTCAGACGGCACAGCGTCTCGACGACGTACTGCGGCTTGATGACCTCGGTGCTGTTCTTGTACTTCAGGCAGCCGCGGCCGCGCCATGCGTCGACCTGGTTCCACCACTCGGCGAGCGCGTTGGCGTCGGGCCGCGCCTGGGCGTCGCGGATCTGCGCGATCAGCTCCTGCAGCACGTCGCGCACGTCGCCGACGATCGGGATGTCGACCCGCACCCGCTTCGAGATCGACGACGGGTCGATGTCGACATGGATGATCTTGCGCTCGACCGACGCGAAATGCTTCGGGTTGCCGATCACGCGGTCGTCGAAGCGGGCGCCGATCGCGAGCAGCACGTCGCAGTGCTGCATCGTCATGTTCGCCTCGTAGGTGCCGTGCATGCCGAGCATGCCGAGAAACTTCGGCTCGCTCGCCGGGATAGCCCCCAGCCCCATCAGCGTGTTGGTGCACGGCGCGCCGAGCAGTTCGACGAGTTCGCGCAGCTCGGCCGTCGCGTCGCCGAGGATGACGCCGCCGCCGGTGTAGATGTACGGCCGCTTCGCATTCAGAAGCAGTTGCACCGCCTTGCGGATCTGGCCGCCGTGGCCCTTCCTGACCGGGTTGTACGAGCGCATCTCGATCGTCGCCGGATAGTGGTACGGCGTGCGGGCGATCGAGACGTCCTTCGGGATGTCGACGACGACCGGCCCGGGGCGGCCGGTGCGGGCGATGTGAAACGCCTTCTTCATCGTCAGCGCCAGGTCGCGCACGTCCTTGACGAGGAAGTTGTGCTTCACGACCGGGCGCGTGATGCCGACGGTGTCGCACTCCTGGAAGGCGTCCAGCCCGATCGCCGGCGTCGGCACCTGGCCGGTGACGATCACCATCGGGATCGAATCCATGTAGGCCGTCGCGATGCCGGTAACGGCGTTCGTCACCCCCGGCCCGGAGGTGACGAGGGCGACGCCGACCTCGCCCGTCGCACGCGCGAAGCCGTCGGCGGCGTGCACCGCCGCCTGTTCGTGGCGCACGAGGACGTGCTGGATCGAGTCCTGCTTGAAGAGCGCGTCGTAGATGTAGAGGACCGCACCGCCGGGGTAGCCCCACAGGTACTTGACGCCTTCGGCCTGAAGGCAGCGAACGACGATCTCGGCGCCGTTCGGGTCGGCTGGGGGCGGGGTTTGCGCCTTCGCGGCGCGCTTGATTTCTGCTGCAGACATTTCCATTTCGAACCTTTGTGAATTTCTCTGACGAAAAACCATCGGTGCCCCTAAGCGCGCCCTCGTGAGGCGGCAGCGGAACCTGCGCAATCTGCTATCGCCACCCAGAGGTCGGGCGCGGCATTCGAGATCGCTCTGTTGTGCAGAGCAGCATTATGGCATCGCGCCGGGCGGCCTCGGCGCCGACCCTGCCGCCGTGATGCACGATGCATAATCGCCCGGCCCTCGGGCCCGGGCGGCGGAGATCCAGGCTCCGGGCCCGCCCGCTCGAACGAACGGCGCCCGATTGGCCACCGACAAAGAACTGTCCGACTTCCTGCGCAGCGTCGAGAAGCGCGCCTTCAAGCGCACCGTCTACGCCGTGCGCGACGACGATGCCGCGCTCGACATCGTGCAGGACGCGATGATCAAGCTCGCCGAGAGCTACGCCGACCGCCCGGCCGCCGAACTGCCGCTCGTCTTCGCGCGCATCCTCTCCAACGCGACGATGGACTTCTTCCGGCGCCAGAAGGTGCGCACCGGGCTGATCCAGAACCTGTCTGCCTTCGAATCGGCCGCCGAGGCGGGCGACCTTGACATGATGGAACGGCTCGAAGCCGAGGGGCCTTCCGGCGAGAGCGAGTTCGACCGCCTGTCGCGAGCCCAGTCCATGCAGGCGATCGAGGAAGAGGTGGCGAAGTTGCCGGCGCGTCAACGCGAAGCCTTCCTGCTGCGTTACTGGGAAGAGTTCGATGTCGCAGAGACAGCATCGCTCATGGGCTGCTCCGAAGGAAGCGTCAAGACGCATTGCTTCAGGGCGGTTCAGGCGTTGGCGATCGCTCTCGAGGCGAAGGGAATCGTGCCGTAAACGTTACGATCCAGTCCACAATCCGTCATGCCAACCCGTCATCCCGACACTGACATCCTGCAGGCGCGCTTTGCGAAGCGGATTGCCGCACGCCTGAGCGATGGCGCCGACCGCGTCACACCCGACATCGGCGAGCGGCTGCGCTTCGCGCGCGCGCGGGCCGTCGATCACGCGCGCGCGGTGCGCGCGATGCGCGACGCAGCCCGGCCGAGCACGGTCGCCGTCCCGGCCGCCGCCGGCACGCTCGCCCTCGGCGGCGCCCCGCGCGAGGCGTCCGGCTGGTGGGTCGGTCTGGTCTCGCTGCTGCCGCTGCTGGCGCTGGTCGCCGGCATGATGCTGATCCAGTCCGAGAACACCCGCCGCCAGGTCGCCGCCGCGGTCGAGGTCGACACCGACCTGCTGCTCGACGAGTTGCCGCCCTCGGCGTACAGCGACCCCGGGTTCGTCGAATTCCTCAAGCACAGGGGTGACTGACGGCGTGCGCTCGATGCCGCGGCGCACGGCCCGCACTCGGGCAAGCCTGCTGTTCGCCTGCCTGACGGCTTTGGCCGCGCTCTTCGCATTCGATGTCCATGCGCAGCACGGATCGGCAAGTTCGGCGTCGGCCGCCGCCAAGCCGGCGGCCGCGCCGAAGGCAAGCGCCGGGCCGGCCTGGTCGGAACTCGAACCTTCCGAGCAGGTCGCCTTGAGGCCGCTGCAAAACGATTGGGCCTCGATCGACGAACTGGGCAAGCGCAAGTGGCGCCGGATCGCCGAGCGCTACCCCGAACTGACCGCCGCCGATCAGGAACGCCTGCAGGCGCGCATGGCCGAGTGGGCGAGGCTCACGCCGCAGCAGCGCGGCAAGGCACGGCTCCAGTACCTCGAGGCGAAAAAGGTCCCGGCGAGTTCGCGGCAGGCGGATTGGGAAGCGTATCAGGCGCTCAGCCCTGAAGCTCGAAAGGCGCTCGCGGAGCGCGGCATCACCGTACCGCGCCCCCCCGCGAAGTCGACCGAAGCGACCGCGCGCAACGCCTCGGCCAAACGCGCCGCGCCGCGCAACGCAAGCGCGAAGGCGCCAGCCGCCGCGGCATCGGCGCCGGCGGCCAGGCCGGCCACGCCCACCGTCGTCCAAGCCGCGCCGGGCGCGACAACGGTGCTGATCACGAAGCAGCGGGGAGCGCCGGCACAACCGGCGACGGCCAACGCCCGGATCGCGGTGGCGCCCGACGTCGTCGACAAGACGACGCTGCTGCCGCGGGCCGGCCCCCAAAGCGCGCACGCCCGGCCGGCATCGGCGCCCGGCGCGCGGCCGTGAGCAGCGCGCTGCCGTCGATCGCCGCGCCGCAGGGCGGCGAACCGCTGCCGGCAGCGAGCCTGGCGCGCCGCCTGAGCTGCTTCGTCTACGAAGGCGTGCTGCTGTTCGGCGTGCTGATGGCCGCCGGCCTGGTCTACGGCATCGCGACCGGCCAGCGCGACGCGATGGCCGGCCGCCACGGCCTGCAGGCGTTCCTGTTCGTCGTCCTCGGTGTCTACTTCAGCTGGTTCTGGACCCACGGCGGGCAGACGCTCGCGATGAAGACCTGGCGCATCCGGCTCGTGGGTGCCGACGGCGAAGCGCTGTCGCAGCTTCGCGCCTGGCTGCGCTACGTGCTCGCCTGGCTGTGGTTCGCGCCGGCGCTGCTGTGGCTCTGGCTCGAGGGCGCGGCCAGCCTCGCGCCGATGCTGGCGACGCTCACCGCCGGTGTCGTCGTCTACGCCGCGCTGGCGCGCGCGCTGCCCGGCCGCCAGTTCTGGCACGACGTCGTCTGCGGCACGCGGCTCGTCGATGTGCGTACGGCGGCCGCGACCGATGACTGAAGTGCCCGCGCTGCATTCGAACGCGACGCTGTCGATCTGCGTCTACTGCGGTTCGCGTAGCGGCGCCGACCCGGCCTACGCCGCCGCGGCGCGCGCCGTCGGCCGCGAGATCGGCGCACGCGGCTGGCGCCTCGTCTACGGCGGCGGGCGCGCCGGGCTGATGGGCACCGTCGCCGACGCGGCGATCGCGGCAGGCGCCACCGTGATCGGCGTCATTCCGCAGGCACTGATGGCGCGCGAACACGGCCACCGCGGCCTCGACGAACTGATCGTCGTCGAGACCATGCACGAGCGCAAACGCCTGATGGCCGAGCACAGCAACGCCTTCGTCGCGCTGCCGGGCGGCATCGGCACCTTGGAGGAGTTGTTCGAGGCGTGGACCTGGCTGCAGCTCGGCTACCACGCCAAGCCGGTCGGCGTGCTCAACGCCGCCGGCTACTACGACGGCCTGCTGACGTTCCTGGGTCACGCCGTCGCGCACGGCTTCATGACGCAGGCGCAGCGCGATCTGCTGCGGGTGGAGGCCGAAGCCGGCGCGCTGCTCGATCGGCTCGCCGCGCTCGCACTTCAGGCGGCGGCCGGCGGCGACTACCGCGAGCTCTGAGGGCGCAGCGCGCGCCCGTCGCCAATGCAAGGATCGGCGCGCGTCAGACCGCGTCCTCGTTCGTCTCGCCGGTGCGGATGCGAACGACCTCCTCGACGGCGCTGACGAAGATCTTGCCGTCGCCGATCTTGCCCGTCTTCGCCGCCTTCACGATCGCCTCGATGCAGCGCTCGACGTCGTCGTCCTTGACGACGACCTCGATCTTCACCTTCGGCAGGAAGTCGACGACGTACTCGGCGCCGCGGTACAGCTCGGTGTGGCCCTTCTGGCGGCCGAAGCCCTTGACCTCGGTCACCGTGAGACCGGTCACGCCGACGGTGGCGAGCCCTTCGCGGACCTCCTCGAGCTTGAACGGTTTGACGATGGCGGTGATCTGCTTCATGCAATGCTCCGGCGAATGACAATGCCGAAGCTTAGCGTATGCCCGCCCGCCGCCGCGAGCCCTTCGGACCGGCCGCCGTGCATCAAGCCCGGTATTTCGACGTGATCGGGTAGCGCCAGTCCTTGCCGAACGAGCGGTGCGTGATGCGGATGCCGACCGGCGCCTGGCGCCGCTTGTACTCGTTGACCTTGATGAGCCGCGTCACCTGCTCGACGACGGCCGGTGCGAAGCCGGCGGCGACGATCTCGGCGCTGCTCTGGTCTTCTTCCATGTAGCGGCGCAGGATATCGTCGAGCACCTCGTACGGCGGCAGGCTGTCCTGGTCGGTCTGATCCGGGCGCAGTTCGGCCGACGGCGGGCGCGTGATGATGCGCTCGGGGATCACCTCGCGCCCCTGCGCGTTCTTCCAGCGCGCGAGGCGGTAGACGAGCGTCTTCGTCACGTCCTTGATGACGGCAAAGCCCCCCGCCATGTCGCCGTACAACGTGCAATAGCCGGTCGCCATCTCGCTCTTGTTGCCGGTCGTCAGCACGATCGCACCGAACTTGTTCGACAGCGCCATCAGCAGCGTACCGCGGATGCGCGCCTGGATGTTCTCCTCGGTCGCGTCCTCGGCGCGGCCGGCGAACTCGGCGGCGAGGCTCGCGCGAAACGCGTCGAACATCGGCGCGATCGCGATCTCGTCGTAGCGCACGCCGAGCCGCCTGGCCATCTCGCGCGCGTCGAGCCACGAGATGTCGGCGGTGTACGGCGACGGCATCATCACGCAGCGCACCTTGTCGGCACCCAGCGCATCGACCGCGATCGCGAGCACGAGCGCCGAATCCATGCCGCCCGACAGGCCAATGATAACGCCCGGAAAGCCGTTCTTGCCGATGTAGTCGCGCACGCCCGTGACGAGTGCAGCCCACGCCTGCTGCTCGATGCCCGGCACCTCGATCACGCCGCCCGAGACGCCGCCATCGGGCCCGAGTTCGACAAGGCACAGCGCCTCGTCGAACATCGCCGCGCGCGCCGCGACGCGGCCCTGCGCGTCGAGCGCGAACGACGCGCCGTCGAACACCACCTCGTCCTGTCCGCCGACGAGATGGCAGTAGAGCAACGGCATGCCGACGGCGCGCGCGCGCTCGGCCATGCGCTCCTCGCGCTCGGCGATCTTGGCGAGGTGAAACGGCGACGCGTTGACGACGCACAGCACCTCGGCGCCGGCCGCCTTTGCGGCAAGCGCCGGTTCGTCGAACCAGGCGTCCTCGCAGATCGCAAGGCCGAAGCGCCAGCCGCCGACCTCGAAGACGACGGCCGCCTGCCCGGCATCGCGGCCCGATGCGAAATAGCGCCGCTCGTCGAAGACCTGGTAGTTCGGCAGCTCGCGCTTGCAGTAGGTCGCAGCGACCTGCCCCCCTGCGAGCACCGAGGCCGCGTTGAAGCGCTGCGGCACCGAGCAGGACGGCGACCTAAGATCGCCCCGCGCGCCGAACTGGTGCGGATGCCCGACGACGACATGCAGCCCCTCGCAATCCGACAGCCCCGCCGCAAGCGCAACGAGCTCGCGCGCGCAGGCCTGCATGAAGCTGTCGCGCAGCAGCAGGTCTTCGGGCGGATAGCCGCACAACGCCAGCTCGGGCGTCAGCACGAGGCGCGCCCCTTGTGCGAAGGCGCGGCGCGCGGCGTTGGCGATTTTTCGCGCGTTGCCGGCGAGGTCGCCGACCGTCGCGTTGATCTGGGCCAGCGCCACGGTGACCGCGCTTCGCTTTGACATGTGAGTGACGCCTTGGGTTCGAGCGAATATGTTATCCGGCTCATCGACGATCCCGCCGGGTTCGACGCCGCGCAGTGGAACGCGCTGCTCGCGCAGTCAGCAGCGCCGACGCCGTTCATGCGCCACGAATACCTCGCCGCGCTGCACGCCTCGGGCAGCGCGGTGGCCGCGACCGGCTGGGCGCCGTGCTTCGTCGGCGTGTTCGCGGGCGATGCGCTCGTCGCCGCCTGCCCGCTCTACTTCAAGGACCACTCGTACGGCGAGTACGTCTTCGACTGGGCCTGGGCCGACGCCTACCGCCGCCACGGCCTCGCCTACTACCCGAAGCTCGTCTGCGCCGTGCCGTTCACGCCGGTCCCCGGCACGCGGCTGCTGGTGCGCGACGCGTCGCTGCAGCCGGTCCTGCTCGCCGCGATCGAGCAGGTCGCGCGCGAATCGAAGGCGTCGTCGATCCACCTTCTGTTCCTCGACGCCGCCGAGCAACGCGCCGCGCACGACGCCGGCTGGATGGCGCGCAGCACAGTGCAGTTTCACTGGACGAACCGCGAGCCCGAGCCGTATGCCGACTTCGACGACTTCCTCACCGGCATGCAGCACGACAAGCGCAAGCGCATCCGCCAAGAGCGGCGCAAGGTGGCGGCCGCCGGCGTCGAGTTCGCGCACCGCATCGGCGCGCAGATCACGGCCGGCGACTGGGACTTCTTCTACCGCTGCTACGCCCGCACCTACCGCGCGCACCGCTCGACGCCGTACCTGACGCGCGACTTCTTCGCCCGCATCGCCGCGGCGCAACCGCGCAACTGGCTGCTCTTCGTCGCATCGCGCAACGGCCAGCCGATCGCGACATCGCTGATCGCCCTCGACCCCGAACGCGGCCACGCCTTTGGCCGCTACTGGGGCGCGATCGAGGCGATCGACTGCCTGCACTTCGAGGCCTGCTACTACCAACCGCTCGCCTGGTGCATCGCCAATGGCTACCGGCGCTTCGAGGGCGGCGCGCAGGGCGAGCACAAGATGGCGCGCGGCCTGCTGCCGGTCGCGACCCACTCGGCGCACTGGCTCGCGCATCCGCCGTTCGCGCAGGCGGTCGCCGAGTTCCTGCAGCGCGAGGGCGAGGCGGTCGCCGGCTACATCGACGAACTCGACGAGCGAGCGCCGTTCAAATCGGCAGCCGCGAAGTGAACGGCGCCGAGGCGCCACCGGCTTCGGCTGCACCCGTTCAGGAGCCGGCGACCTTCATGCGCTCGATCAGCACCGAGCCTATCGTGCGGGTTCCCATCGTGTAGGCGTCGGCGCCGACGGCGGCGATCGCCATGAACATCTCGCGCAGGTTGCCGGCGATCGTGATCTCGTGCACCGGGTAGGCGATGCGCCCGCCCTCGACCCAGAAGCCCGCCGCGCCGCGCGAATAGTCGCCGGTGACGTAGTTGATGCCCTGGCCCATCAGCTCGATCACGAACAGGCCGCGGCCGAGCTTGGCGAGCATCGCGTCGAGGTCGTCGCCGGGGCGTGTGAGCCGGCTCGTCAGCTTCAGGTTCTGCGAGCCGCCGGCGCTGCCGGTCGTGTGCAGGCCGAGCTTGCGCGCCGAATAGGTCGTCAGGAAGTAGCCCTGCACGACGCCGGCGCTGACGACGTCGCGGGCGTGCGTCGCGACGCCTTCGTCGTCGAATGGCGCACTCGCCTTGGCGCGCGGGATGTGCGGGTCTTCGGCGATATCGATGTGCGCCGGCAGCACCCGCTGGCCGAGGCTGTCGAGCAGGAAGCTCGATTTGCGATAGAGCGCGCCGCCGCTCGTCGCCTGCACGTAGGCGCCGAGCAGCCCCGACGCGAGCGACGACTCGAACAGCACCGGCACCTCGCAGGTCGCGATCTTGCGCGCGCGCAGGCGCGACAGCGCGCGCTCGGCGGCGTAGCGCCCGACCGCCTCGGGCGAGGCGAGGTCCTCGGGCGCGCGCATCGAGCTGTACCAGGCGTCGCGCTGCATGTCGTCGCTGCCCGGCCGCGATGCGATCGGCGCGACCGACAGCGAATGGCGCGAGCTCGCATAGCCGCCGCGAAAGCCGCGCGTATTGCCAGCGAAGAAGTGCGACTGCTGTGCCGAGACGCCGGCGCCTTCGGAATTCGTGATGCGGCGATCGGTCGCGAACGCCGCGCCTTCGCAGCGGCGGGCGATCTCGGCCGCCTGCTCGGCGTCGATCAGCCAGGGGTGGAACAGGTCGAGGTCGCGCGCCGCGGCGGCGCCGGTCGCGAGGTCGGCGGCGTCGGGCAGCCCGGCGGCCGGATCCTCGGCCGTGAAGCGGGCGATGTCCCAGGCGGCGCGCACCGTCTGCTCGAGCGCGGCGCGCGAGAAGTCGGACGTGCTCGCGTTGCCGCGGCGCTGGCCGGCGTAGACGGTGACGCCGATCGACTTGTCGCGGTTGCGCTCGACGTTCTCGATCTCGCCCTTGCGCACCGACACCGACAGCCCCGCACCCTCCGAGACCTCGACCCCGGCATCGCTCGCGCCGAGTTCGCGCGCGAACGCCAGCGCATCCTCGACGATCTGCTCGAAGGCGGCGCGCGAGTACGAGAAGCCGTGCGGCCTGCTGCGCGGCACGGTGGGCGATGGGCTTGGCATGAAGGCGGGGTCCGCTTCGAAGTACCGAAGCGAAGAAGCGAAGAAGGGTGGCCGCTATGATAGCCACGCACCTGCCCTGCCTTGGCCATGAACGCGCCGCGCACCGACGTCGAAGACCCTGCGGCCGCCGCGGCCGCCGCGGCGCCGCGCCCGAGCAAGACGCAGGCGAAGAAAGCGATGCACGAGCTGCAGGCCCTCGGCGAAGCGCTCGTCGCGCTGCCCGCTGACCGCATCGCCGCGCTCGAACTGAGCGAGACGCTGCACGCCGCGATCGGCGAGTTGCGGCGCACCCGCTCGCACGAAGGGCGGCGCCGCCAGATGCAGTACATCGGCAAGCTGATGCGAGGCATAGACCCCGCGCCGATCCGCGAAGCGGTCGCCGCGATGCAGCTAGGCAACGCGCACGACACGCTCGCGCTGCACCGCGCCGAGCACTGGCGCAGCGAACTGATCGCCGCCGACGCTGCCCTCACCGCCTGGGCCGCGGCGCATCCGGCAAGCGACCTGCAGCAGTTGCGCAGCCTCGTTCGCGCCGCCCGCAGGGACGCAGCCGCGGCACCGGAACAGCGCAGCGGCCGTGCCTACCGTGAACTCTTCAGGTTCATCCGGCAGGCGCAAACCGATTGACCGCAACAGAAGGAATCGACGTGTCGGACTCGATGGACAGCGTGCGCATCGGCATCGTCTCGGTCAGCGACCGCGCCTCGAGCGGCGTCTACGCCGACCAGGGCCTGCCGGCGCTGCAGGAATGGCTCGCGCGCGCGATCCGCAACCCGATCGAGTGGCAGCCGCGGCTGATCCCTGACGACGAGGCCGGCATCAGCGCGACGCTGCGCGAACTGGTCGACGACGCGCACTGCGACCTCGTCCTCACGACCGGCGGCACCGGCCCCGCGCCGCGCGACGTGACGCCCGAGGCGACGCTTGCCGTCGGCGACAAGCAGATGCCCGGCTTCGGCGAGCAGATGCGCAACATCAGCCTCGCCTTCGTGCCGACCGCGATCCTGTCGCGCCAGGTCGCCGTGATCCGCGGCAAGGCGCTCATCATCAACCTGCCCGGCCAGCCGAAGGCGATCGCCGAGACGCTCGAGGGCCTGCCCGCGGCGCAGCCGCCGGTGCGCGGCATCTTCGCCGCGGTGCCGTATTGCATCGACCTGATCGGCGGCCCGTATATCGAGACCGACGACGCGGTGTGCAAGGCGTTTCGGCCGAAGTCGGCGCAGCGCGCGCCGCGCAGCGCGGGCTGAGCTGCGCCTCGATCCGCACGCGCCGCAGCTCGACCGCGCGCGCCGGTCACTTCATCAGCTGGCTCAGCCGCTGGGCGTCAAACTGCTCCTGCTTCTGCGCGTCGTCGGGCACGCAGCCGGGCTGCGGCTGGGCGCGCGAGAGTTGGGCCACCGCCTCCCACAGCAGCGCGATCTGGTGCTCGTGCCCGGCGGCGTTGTCGATCAGGCCCTTCATCGCCTGCGCCACCGGGTCGTCGCCCTGCGTCACGCCGTAGGCCGAGAAGCCCATGTTCGCGGCAGCCGCCTCGCGCTTGGCGTCGCCTTCGGCGAGCAGGATGCGCGCCGGGTTGCCGACCGCCGTCGCGCCAGCCGGAACCGGCTTGACGACGACCGCGGAGGAGCCGATGCGCGCGCCCTCGCCGACCGTGAAGCCGCCGAGGATCTGCGAACTCGCGCCGACGATCACGCCGCGCCCGAGTGTCGGGTGGCGCTTCGCCCCCTTCACGAGCACCGTGCCGCCGAGCGTGACGCCCTGGTAGATCGTGCATTCGTCGCCAACTTCGGCCGTCTCGCCGATTACGACGCCCATGCCGTGGTCGATGAAGACGCGCCGGCCGATCGTCGCGCCGGGGTGGATCTCGATCCCGGTCAGGAAGCGCGCGACGTTCGAGACAAAGCGGCCGAGCCAGTGCATCTCGCGCGTCCAGAACCAGTGCGCGACGCGGTGCATGCCGATCGCGTGCAGCCCCGGATAGCAGGTCAGCACCTCCCAGCGGCTGCGCGCGGCGGGGTCGCGCTCGAGGATGCAGTCGATGTCTTCTCGCAGGCGTCGGAACATGGCGGCAGGGCGCGGGTCGGCTTGCGTGGAAGTTTAGCCCTGCGCCTGCTTGCGCCCCATTCGTGCTGCGGACAACCCACAACGCGAAATGGCCCCCGCGGGGGCCATCTCGTGCGCCGGGCGAAGGCGGGTCAGACGACGCGGCGGCGCCTCGCGACGAAGCCGACCGCGGCCAGACCGGCGAGCATCAGCGCATAGGTCTCGGGCTCGGGTACGGCGATGACGGCGTGGTTGTCGGTCTCGAAAGCGTTCGACGTCGACTGCCACGTCACGCTCTGGATGACTTCGCCGGCGCCGGCCGTGAAGTTGGCGTAGCCGGAGACGAGACGATCACCGTTCGCCGGGTTCGTGATCAGCGCACCGCTGTAGCCGTACTCGGCGAGGTTCGTCGTCACGGTGAACGTGTTGTAGTTGTCCGGCGACCCCCACAGCATGCCGAAGTAGCTCGCGCCGGCGCCGAAGCTGAGCGTCTGCGACACCGGCTGGTCGCCCGACGGGCCAACGGACAGGTAGTAGCCGGTCGAGCCGGCCGGCTGCGCCGCCCAGCCGGGTGTGCCGGTGACGAGCTGGCTGAGGTCCGAGTAGGTGCCGATCGCCGTCACCGGATCGAAAGTGTTCTCGACGGCGCCGACGACTTGGCTGTGCGCCGTCGCATCGGTGCCGTCGTAGGCGGTGACGGTGACGGTCAGCGCCTGCGCCTGCAGCGCACACACGGCTGCCGAGGCGGCGAGAGCGAGCTTGAATGCCTTCATGAAGTTGCTTCTCCTGAGCTTTCGCCGCCGTCTGCCAGCCAGCCGGCGTGCGATGGAGGAATCCTAGGTGCGCTCGATCGAGAAGACGACCCCGCGCCTGCGGGGGGACCCCCTGAATGGGCGTGCAACCCGCGTGAACAGTTACCGGTTCGGCGTCACTTCAGTTGCTCCGCCGCGCTCGGCGCGTCCCACGACGTGTGAGACGGTGCTGTCGGTGGCGCGTGGCGGCGAAGGCGACTGCGCGGCAGGGCCATTGACCCTCACCCCGGCCCTCTCCCGCGCGCGGGAGAGGGAGGAATGCAACTCCCCCCTCGGGGAGAGGGCTGGGGTGAGGGGGCCTTGCCGCACGCTCCGGCGCCGAACGGGCTGCTCGACCTGTGGTTCCGCCTCAGCCGCGATCGCCGATCGCGCGCGCGATGCCGCGCAGGATGTTGACCTCCTCGGTCGTGAGCTTCGCCCGGTTCGCGAGCTGGTTCAGGCGCGGCATCAGCTTGCGCGGGGCCCCCGGGTCGAGGAAGCCGAGCGCGACGAGCGCCTCGCGCCAATGGTCGAGCGCGGCTTGGACCTGCGCCGCGCTCGCAAGCGTCGGGTCGATGCTTCGAGCGCGCAGCGGGAAACCGCCCAGCGCCTGGCGCCATTCGTAGGCGATGACCTGCACCGCCTGCGCGAGGTTGAGCGATCCGTAGGCCGGGGCGGTCGGGATGCAAAGCGTTGCGTGGCAGCGGTAGACGTCGTCGTTGCCTACGCCGTAACGCTCGGAGCCGAACAGGAACGCGACGCGCTCGCTGCCTGCCGCAAGCTGCGGGAAGACGTCGCGCGGCGCGTGCGTCGGCGGCCCGAAGTCGCGCGGCGTCATCGCCGTCGCGCCGATCCAGCTCACGCCGTCGAGCGCTTCGGCGAGCGTCGCGACGACACGGGCGCGGTCGAGCACATCGGCCGCGCCGCTCGCCATCGCCCGCGCCTGCGGGTGAGTGGCGATGCGCGCGTCGCGCGGCGCGACGAGGACGAGGTCGGCAAAGCCCATCACCTTCATCGCGCGCGCCGCGGCGCCGACGTTGCCAGGATGACTCGTGCCCTGCAGGATGAAGCGCGTCGCGCCGGAAGGCTCGTCCATCATGGCTGCGTAAAATCTCGATTATCAGCAGCGGCGCAAGCACGCCGCGCCCCGCGGGCAGATCGATTGCCGCGCGCTCTTTCACCCCGCAAGGCCCCCACCCTTCTCCTGACTCCCGGACCGGTTCTCCCATGTCGCAAGCGCTGCACCCGATGCTCAACACGGCGATCAAGGCGGCGCGCGCCGCCGGTGCGCTGATCAACCGCGCGTCGATGGACCTCGACATGCTCAAGGTCAGCACCAAGGCGCCGAACGACTTCGTCACCGAGGTCGATCAGGCCGCCGAGCGCGTCATCATCGACACCCTGCTCGCCGCCTATCCGGGCCACGGCATCCTCGGCGAGGAGTCGGGCCGCGCGCGCGGCGCGAAGGACAGCGAGTACCTCTGGATCATCGACCCGCTCGACGGCACGACGAACTTCATCCACGGCCTGCCGGTCTACGGCGTCTCGATCGCGCTCGCGCACCGCGGCCAGGTGCAGCAGGCGGTCGTCTACGACCCGACGCGCAACGACCTGTTCTTCGCGTCCAGGGGCCGCGGCGCGTTCCTCAACGACAAGCGGCTGCGCGTCTCGAAGCGCCTGCGGCTCGCCGAGTCGCTGATCGGCACCGGCTTTCCGTTTCGCAAGGGCGACAACTTCGAGCGCTACATGCGGATCTTCGAGAACGTGATGCAAAGCTGCGCCGGCATGCGCCGCCCCGGCGCCGCCGCGCTCGACCTGTGCTACGTTGCCGCCGGCTACTACGACGGCTTCTTCGAGACGGGGCTCGGCGCCTGGGACGTCGCCGCCGGCTCGCTCATCATCACCGAGGCGGGCGGCCTCGTCGGCAACTTCACCGGCGAGGCGGACTACCTCTACCGGCGCGAAGTCGTCGCCGCCAACCCGAAGGTCTACGCACAGCTCGTCTCCATCCTCGCGCCGCACACCGGCATCCACGATCCGCAGCCGGCGTCGGAGGCGGCGCAGCCGACGCCCGAGGGCGCGCTCGCGAAGGCCGTCGAAGACGCGCCGGCCGCGCCGCGCGCGCGCAAGACCGGGTCGCGCTGAACATGCTCGCAGGCACCCGGGTCGCGTCGCGACGCGACACGCGATGAGCGCCGACGCCGACTTCTCGGCCCACACGCCGATGATGCAGCAGTACCTGCGCATCAAGGCCGAGTACGCCGACACGCTCGTGCTCTACCGCATGGGCGACTTCTACGAGCTGTTCTTCGACGACGCACGCCGCGCCGCCGAACTGCTCGACATCACGCTGACGAGCCGCGGCCAGTCGGCCGGCGAGCCGATCGCGATGGCGGGCGTCCCGGTCCATGCGCTCGACGCCTACCTCGCCAAGCTCGTCAAGCAGGGCGTCGCGGTCGCGATCTGCGAGCAGGTCGGCGACGTCGCGACGGCCAAGGGCCCGGTCGAGCGCAAGGTCGTTCGCGTCGTCACGCCCGGCACGCTGACGGACGGCGCGCTGCTCGCCGAGAAGAGCGACGCGCTGCTGCTCGCGATCGCGCCGCTGAAGACGGCGGGCACGACGACGTGGGGGCTCGCGTGGCTCGCGCTCGCGAGCGGCGAACTCGGGCTGAGCGAATGCAGCGAAGGCGAACTCGCAGGCTGGCTCGCGCGCCTCGCGCCGGCCGAGACGCTCGTCGATCGCGACCGCGCGCCGGCCGCGCTGCAATCGGTCGCGACGACCGTCACGCACCGCCCGGCGTGGCAGTTCGACGCCGCACTCGGCGCGCGCAAGCTGTGCGAGCAGTTGCGCGTCGCAAGCCTCGCCGGCTTCAACGCGCAGGCGCTGGCCGCGGCGCACGCCGCCGCCGCCGCGCTGCTCGCGTACGCCGAGCACACGCAGGGCCAGGCGCTCGGCCACGTGCGCAGCGTGCACGTCGAGCGCGCGAGCGAGCTGATCGACCTGCCGCCGGCGACGCAGCGCAACCTCGAACTGACGCAGACGCTGCGCGGCGAGCCGGCGCCGACGCTGCTTTCGCTGCTCGACACCTGCGTCTGCGGCATGGGAAGCCGCGCGCTGCGGCTGTGGCTGACGCGGCCGCGGCGCGACCGCACGATCGCAAGACGCCGCCACGCAGCGATCGCGAGCCTGATCGACGCCGGCTTCGGCACGCTGCGATCGGCGCTGCGCGGCGTGAGCGACGTCGAGCGCATCACCGCGCGCGTCGCGCTGCACCAGGTTCGCCCGCGCGAGCTGGCCGGCCTGCGCGCGACGCTCGACGCCTTGCCGGTGCTGCGCGCGTGCGTGCCCGTCGCAGCGAGCGACGCGCCGCACGGTGGGCCGGACGAACCGCTGCGCGCCAGCGGCGATGCGGCCGGCCTGCCCGACGAACTGTCGCAGGGCCTCTCGCCGCCGCCCGCGATCGGCGAGCTGCTCGCGCGCGCGATCGCCGCCGATCCCGGCGTGCAGTTGCGCGACGGCGGCGTGATCGCTGCCGGCTTCGACGCCGAGTTGGACGAGCTGCGCGCGCTCGGCGAGAACTGCGACGCCTTCCTGCTCGATCTCGAAGCGCGCGAACGCGCGCGCAGCGCGATCCC